>CABSNX010000080.1 GCA_902479205.1 uncultured Collinsella sp.
CTACACAAGGCTATTCGTCGGCAGCGTCAGATGTGTATAAGAGACAGGGTTTATTATGGTAGGTTTTATCTGGGAAAACAGTAAGGCCTCGGCTCGTTTGATGCGAGCCGAGGCCTTTTGCGTTTGTCGGTTGCTGCCAGCGATTGCTAGAACAGGAAGCCGATGGCGATAAGGGCGATGCTGACGATAAGTACGGCGATATCCAGGCCTTTGATGGGGTAGCGCTTATACGAACTCGCACGCGTGCGCAGGTAGAAGCCGCGCTGCTCGGCGGCAAGCGCGGTGGCATCGGTCTTGCCCACGCTCGAGATAAGCAGCGGCACACACAGCGGCAGCATGAGTTTGAGTTTCTTGACGGGATTCTTAGTGTCGTATTCGACGCCGCGTGCAGTCTGCGCCTCCATGATGGCGTTCATTTCCTGGCCAAATACCGGCACAAAACGCAGCGCCGTGGTAAAGGTGAAGGCATAGCGATATGGCACGTGCAGCACCTCGACGCAAGCGTTGGCGAGGTCGTTGAGCTTGGTCACCATAAGCATGAGGATGAGTGGCAGCGCCACGCCCAACAGGCGTAGGCAGGCCTTCGATCCCGTGACGAGGCCCGTGTCGGTGATAAAGCCCCACACGATGTTGCCATCGCGCATAAAAGCCAGCTGAAGCACCAGCATGATGAGCGCGAGCGGAATCAGCAGCTTGAGCAGCGCGAGCAGGCGGTCGACGACACCGGCGTAGGCGCCCAGTGCAAGGGTGAGCGCCAAAAAGCCCAACAGCGCCACGTAGGTGTCGGACAGGAAGATGCCGATGATGATGGCGGCGGCAAGGCCCAATTTGACGATCGGGTTCAAGCGGTGCAGCAGTGTATCGCCCGGCATATAGTCGATGACGTTAACCACGGTGGACCATCTCCTCGGTAATGCGAACGATATCGGTGACCTCGCTCACCTGTGCAAAGGCGGGAGAGACGGAGGATGCCAGGCGACGAGAAAGCTCTATGACCTGGGGCGGCTCAACGTAGGCTCGCTGCATGAGCTCGATGTTCGAGAACAGCTCGTGCGTGCGGCCGCGCTCGAGGATGCGGCCGTCGGCCATTACTACAATGCGTTCGGCAAAGTCGGAGACGACTTCCATGTCGTGGCAGACCATGATTACAGCGCAGCCGCGCTCGGCCATGGTGCGCACGGTTTCCATGACGGTCATGCACTCGCGGTAATCAAGGCCGCTCGTGGGCTCGTCAAGCACTACGATCTTGGGCTCTACGACCACGACAGAGGCGAGTGCCACCATCTGGCGCTGACCGCGCGAAAGCGAGAAAGGTGCCTCATTGGCAGGCAGGCCAAAGCGGTCGATGACGAGCTGGGCGCGACGCAGTGCCTCCGCACGGTCGATGCCGGCAAGCTCCAGGCCAAAGGCGACCTCGTCGAGCACGGTGTCCTTGCAGATCTGGCGGTCGGGGTTTTGGAAGAGCGTTGCGACCTCGCGGGCGATGCGGCTCGTGGGGATGGCTGCAGTATCCAGTCCCGTGACGCGCACGCTGCCCGAGGCGGGCTTAAGCAGGCCTGTGAGCAGCTTGGTGAGCGTGGTCTTGCCGGCGCCGTTTTGACCGACGATGCCCACGAGCTCGCCGGGATAGAGGGTCAGGTTGAGGTCGTGGACGGCGGCGCCGCCATTGGGATAGGCAAACTCAACGTGATCGAAGGTGAGCACGGGCTCGGCGTCCTTGGCGTGCGGGCGCAACGACGGTGCGTGCGGTGAGCTGGCGGGTGCCTGAGCATCGTTATGCGCGCGTGCGGGGTCGACGATGCCCGTAATCAGGCGCTCGGCCTCATCAACATCCAAACAGGGAGTGCCGCTGGCCAGGCCATCGGCCTCGAGGCTGTTGAAAATGCGCGTGACACGCGGGCAATCGACGCCGATGGCGCGGAGCTCATCGGCGTGCGCGAAGACCTCGTGCGGCTCGCCCTGTAGCGCGATTTCGCCATGATTGAGCACGAGCACGCGGTTGCAATACTCCGAAAGCAGGGCGACTTTTTGCTCAACGACGACGATGGTGATGCCGAGTGCACGGTTGGCCTCACGCAGGGTCTCGAAGACCAGCGTGGAGCTGGCGGGGTCGAGCGCCGCGGTGGGTTCGTCGAGCACGAGCACGCGCGGACGCATGGCGAGGATGGCGGCGATGGCAACCTTTTGCTTTTGGCCGCCTGAGAGGGTGGCGATCTCGCGGTCGCGCAGGTCGCTGATGCCGACGGTTTCGAGCGTTTCGCTCACACGTTGCTCGATCTGGTCGTGCGGAACGCCAAAGTTCTCCAGGCCAAAAAGCATCTCGTCCTCGACGACCGAGGCGACCATTTGCGTGTCGATGTCTTGCAACACGCTGCCGACGATCTGCGACACATCGGTGAGCGAAACTTCACAGGTGTCGTTGCCGTCGACAGTGACGGAGCCAAAGAACGTGCCAGTGTAATGGTGGGGTACGGCTCCCGACAGGCAGGCGGCAAGTGTGGACTTGCCGGCACCCGAAGGCCCGATAATGCCGATAAAATCTCCCCTGTTCACGCCGAGCGAGATATGCTTAAGCGCCTGCTCGGTCTGCGTGCCATAGGAGAACGAGACATCGTCGACGTTGATGATCGTTTCCATGGATACCTTTCATAGTCATCGGGGACGTTCTTACATGACTAGTCGTTTAAGAACGTCCCCAAAAGCTAGTTGTTTGGGACAGTCTTTGGTGGTGAAGCACGGAGACGGCTTTACGAGGGGCCCCAGGTTGGCGCGAAAGAGGAGCGAAGCGTACTTTGGTACGCGAGCGACGAATGAACGCCAAGATGGGGTGGCTCGTAAAGCAGAGCGGGTTAGTTGAGCTTCAGGGCCTTCTGGATGGGCAGGTAGAGGGCGCCGACCAGAATGGCGTTAAACACGGCGGTCATGGCGACGACGGGCAGCATGGCAGCGGCGAGCTCGCCCACCACGCCGAGCATGGCCATCTTGATGACCATGAAGATGACGCCCGAGACAAAGGTGGTCACGAAGGTTGCGACGATGGCGACGGCGGGTTTGACCTGGCCGTCCTTGGCGGCAGCGTTGACAATGACGGCCATGAGCATGGCGGCGATGCCCTCGGCGGCAAAATCGACGAACGGCGAGGTGGTGGTGATCTGGATCACGGCGGCCGAGATCAGGCCGATAACGAGCGCCTGGCCAATGTTGGGACGAACGACCAGGATAGTGAGGCAGAAGGCCGAGATAATGAACTCGGGGCTGATCATGCCGCCCGAGATGCCGGAGATGGCCTTGCCGACGGTGAAGTTGAGGATGAAGCCGGCGGCAAGCAGGATGGCGAGCAAGACGAGGGCGCGGACGTCGAGTTTGCCGCGGTCGGCGGTCTGGATGGTGCGGGGCTGGGCGGTGGTGGTGTTCTGAGACATGGTGAAAATCCTTTCGGAAGGGAAGTGCAAGAGAAGAAAGCGGAGGCGCGTGATGCGAATGCGATTGGGCTCGAGATAGAAAAAGGCCCCCGGTCGAAACCGGAGGCCTTCCAATCACCTAGAGCGCAAAAACAGGCGTGAGGGACTCACTGTCGACCGATCGTATTCGCATCACGCCACCACCAGTTGTTGAGAGACTTCATCGTGTTCTTCATGTTGGTGGCTCCTTTCGTGATGCCATGGCGCGGTCGCACCTAGTTGCTGTTGCGCTGCACTATAGCACAGCAAAGTGTGTGCGGGGAAATCTTTTTTGAAAAGATTTCGGCGACGTTTCCCGCCGGTCGAATGGGCGGCTGGGTGGGCGGGCGACTTTGGCCATCCCGCCCGCACCTTAAGGTGTGGGGTTCTTAGGCCTTCTTGCGACGATAGAGCACGAAGCCGCAGACACCGATGACGACGACGGCGCCAACGGCCATGGCGGCCATGTTGTTGCCCTCGGACTTCTCCTCGGTCGCCTCTTCCTCAACCTCGGGCTCGGCAACGTCCTTATCGGAGAGGGCCTCGTCGGCATAGGTGATGGACTCGACTAGGCAGTCGTTGTCGGCATCGTAGTCACTCGGGACGAACTCCTCGGAGAAGTCGCCCTCCTTGAGGTAGTCACGCATTTCCTCGAGCATGGCCTTGCACTTGAGGTAGGTGTTCTTGGCGGCAGCCTTGCCGGCCTTGTTGGCCAGGGCGGTGCGGGCCTCGGTGTTCTCGGCGGCCTGCATGGCCTCGTCGACGGTCAGGTTCTGCTCGATGAGCTCCTTCTGCAGGGCGTCGAGGTAGGCGCGGACGCCGGTAGCGCAGTGATCGCGATTCTCATAGGCGAGCGTGTTGATGTCCATGAGGACGTAGTTGATGGAGTTCTTGGGCTCCTCGTTGTTTACAACGTCTTCCTCTTCGCAGTGATCGAAGGAGACATCCTGATCGCTGAAGTAGGGGCTGACCTCGGTGAGCAGTGCGGAGTAGAGGGGGATAGCGACGGAGAACTCGGCGTTGGAGAGCATCTCCCACTGGATGGTCGCGATTTCGGGGTCCATGCCGTGGCGGATCTGGAAGGTGTGAATCTCGGTGTTGCGGTTGGAGCCGATAGCATAGGCGCCGTCGGTGTTGGCGTTGAGACCGGCGACATTCTCGCCGCGAGCAGCGAAGCTGCGGATCATCTCAAAGGTGTTCCAGTCGGACTTGCCGGGCTGGAAGAACAGCGGCTGCATCTCGTGGACCAGGGCGCCGGTCGTGGCGCGAGCGTCTTCACGCTCGTCCTTGACGATCTCGTAGTCAGTGCCTTCAGCCAGCGGGGCCATGAAGTAATCGCGACCCTGGATATAGCGCGACCACTGGTGCATACCGGCCTCGCCGATCTCCTCGCCGTAGGTCTTGGCGACGTCGAACTTGCCGTCAGTGTACTCGGCAAAGCCCTTCTCCTTAGGCATGGACTCGATGCCCTCGGAATGGAGACAGTTCTCGGTGTCGTCGAGGTCGACGTCATAGGTGAGGTTGCCGATGTTGGGGTTGAGCGAGGCGATGTCATCGGCGAGCCTCATGGCAATCCACTGATGGCCGGAAAGCGCGGCGAACAGCCAGGTCTCGGTGCTGTCGGCGATGATGATCTGGTCGTTGGAGCAGACGCCCTGCTCGTCGATCAGGCTGCCGATGAGCTCGACGCCCTCGCGGGCCGTGGCGCTCTCGCCCAGGATGACGCTGGCATAGCTGTACTCGCCAATGCCAGTCTCCTCGGTGATGGGGTCGGCCTCTTCGGCCTTCTCGTTATAGGAGGTGCTCAACGTGGCAGAGCAGGAGACGCCCTTCTCGTTGATGCCGGCCTCGGAATATGCGTCGTAGCGATCTTCCCACTGCGAGGGGTTGTCGCGAACGAAAGTGTAGCGGTAGGTTGCGCCCTTGGACTTGTATTCAAAACCGGACTCGACCGATGTGTACTCGTTGCCGTCCTTGTGTGCGGGCTCAATGCCAAAGTGCTTGACATAGCGCGGACCGAAGTCCTCGGAACGGCCATAGTACGTGTTGCCGTCTGCCGTGAGCTTGCTACCCATGTAAATCTGGGTGCAGGCGAGCGCCGAAGTCGGCATGGCCATGATGGCCGCTACTCCAAACGCAAGGCCGCAGCCGAGCTTTTTGAGCGTGTTGACAGGATGAGTAAACCTCATGATCCCTCCCAACTGTTGAGACCCCACAAAACTGTGCGGAATCTCAGCTAATAAATACATCTATTAGCCTATCGGAAGTCTAAGAAGTATTCATCTATTTCGATGAAATACTCGATGAGCGTCCTAAAATATGCGATGAGCGGATAAGAATACTCATTATGTAGCTTTACTTAAATAAAGGCACCCTGCAATTACTGTACCTGAATAAAGCGCCTTGCACGGGGCGCAAAGAAAAACCCCGCTGTCTGGCAAATGCATAAACAACGGGGGAGACGATAATTGGATGAATATCATACCAATGTGGAATTACTTCTTCCGGCGGTGGATCACGTTAATCGCATAGCCGACGAGCATGGCCAGAACGATGACGATAAAGCCAATCAGGGGGTTGTCGTTCATGGGGTCCTCCTATTTTCCGAGCGGGGAGAATTCGTCGACGATGAGGTCGAGGCATTGCGGAAGCGCGCGGGCTCCAAAGACGCCCGAGTTGCTGGAGATGATCTCGCCATCGAACTGCATGCCCAGCGACGGCGTGCAGGTGATTTTGGCTTCCTTGGTCTGGATGATCTTGAACTGCGGACGGCCGAGCACCTTGCCGGCGGGGTCGAGCGCGGCGGTGATCACAGTGGGCAGGAGCTGGACGGTTTTTACGGGCTCGATGACCGCGATGTCGACCATGCCGTCGTTCATGCGGCAATCGGGGAACAGGTTGATGTCGTTTTGAATGACCGAGGTGTTGCCGGCCATGCAGCAGATGCCATCGAGCTCCTCGACAATGCCGTCATGCTCAATCGTAAAGTGCGCCACCGTGGGGTTGGGTGTGGCGAGCGCCGACAGGAAATAGGCGATCTCACCGATGTCGTTTTTGGCGGGGGCGGCCTTCATCATGATCTCGGCGTCGAAGCCCGAGCCGGCGATGATGATAAAGCCGTGGCGCTTCTCGTTGCCGTTCTCGTCGAGCCAAAAGAGCTCGCCCATGTCCACTTTGACCGTGCGACCGGCGCGGCAAGCCTTGGCAAGCGCCGCTGCCTCGGGGGCATTGCCAATGTTGTTGAAGAACAGGCAGGCCGTGCCGGAGGGGAAGACGAGCGTGGGGACGCCGCACCCGCGCATCTGGTCGAGCACGTTGGAGACGGTGCCGTCGCCGCCCGAAACGACCACGCGATCAAACTCGCGCACGTCTGCCACGGCATCCTCGGGTTCCATGCCATCGCCGATAAAACGCATCACGACCTCGTCGCCGCCCTGCGCGAGGGCGTGCGTGAACGCGTAGATTTCATCTGAGCTGGGGCCCGATGCCGGGTTGTGGATGATAAGGCAGCGCATACTTACGTTCCCGTTCTGTGACTAACCGAGTATAGTTGTAAGGCAATGCCGCTATCCTACCCGTGTTTTTCGGGCCTAACCTTATTCGATGGGTTGATATGTACATTTCCACACATCAGGCTCTGCTCGACTTTTGCCAACGCGCCCGCGAGTTCGACGCGATTGCCGTCGATACCGAGTTTTTGCGCGAGCGCACGTTCCACCCGCGCCTGTGCTTGGTCCAGATCGCCACTCCTGCCGAGAGCGTCGCGGTCGATCCCCTGGTGATCGACGACCTGTCACCGCTCGCCGAGCTTATGGGCGACGAGAGCGTGACCAAGGTGTTTCACGCCTGCTCGCAGGATATGGAGGTTATGCTCCATACCGTGGGCGTGCTGCCGCGTCCCATTTTTGACACGCAGGTGGCCGCCGCCTTTTTGGGCGAGCGTCAGCAGATTTCCTACGGCGCGCTCGTGCAGACGTTTTGCGGCGTTTCGTTGCCCAAGACCGAGTCGCTGACCGACTGGTCGCGCCGCCCGCTGACCGACAAACAGATCGAGTACGCGATCGATGACGTCAAGTACCTGATTGTCGCCTATACCGAGATGATGAGCCGCCTGCGTGAGCTGGGCCGCGTGGACTGGGTGCTCGACGAGTTGCGTCCGCTGGCCGACGAGTCGCACTACCGCGCCGACCGCCATGAGGCATTCCGCAAGGTCAAGCGCATCAACTCGTGTAGCCGCCATCAGCTGGGCATCGCGCGCGAGCTTGCCGCTTGGCGCGAGGACCGCGCCGAGCGCCGCAACATCCCACGCAAGTGGGTCATGTCCGACGATACGCTGCTGGCGCTCGTCAAGCGCAATCCTGTGCGCGTTGAGGAGTTCCGCAGCATCCGCGGCACCGATCAGCTGGGGGAGCGCGACGTGGACGGCGCGCTCATGGCCATTAAGCGCGGTGCGAGCTGCCCGCACGATCGCCTGCCGCTCATGGTGCGCGGGCACCGTCAGATTTCGCCGGAGTTGGAGAGCGTGACGGACCTGATGTATGCGCTCATTCGCCTGGTTGCCGAGCGTTCGGGCGTGGCGACCTCGGTCATTGCCTCGCGCGATGACCTGGCCGACTACATTGAGCATCCTGAGCAAAGTCCCCTGCGCGAAGGCTGGCGCTTTGAGCTTGTGGGCTCGCGCCTGGACGATTTGCTCTCGGGCAATATGGGGTTGACGGTCAAAGATGGCAAAATTGAATTGCTGTAAGGAAGCCTAGCCGCTTGAGTGGGTAGAATGCCTCCAACGTGTAACTCGATTCGGAGGAATTCGCATGCCTTATTACTATGGATATGGCTTTGGCATTGACCCACTGTACCTGCTGGTTGTTCTTGTCTGCACGGTGCTTGGCCTTGCCGCGCAGAGCTATATCAACTCGACATACAAGACGTGGTCTAAGGTTCGCTCTGTCTC
>CABSNX010000081.1 GCA_902479205.1 uncultured Collinsella sp.
AGATACTGATCGGTCTCGTGGGCTCGGAGATGTGTATAAGAGACAGGTTAAGGAGCATGCCCGCGCCGTTGGCGGCGACCTCGGAGCGCTGGTAGAAGAAGATTCCGCGCTTGTTCAGCGGCGGCCTGATGATATTCAGGACCAAGTCAAGCGGGGAGTACGAGTAGGTCTGGTATCCCTTCTGGCCCGTCTTGCTCTTGGTCGGGTTGACCATCTCGGCCTGCGCCTCCGCGAGCAGCTGGGTGAACATCGCGGACGGGTCGAACGTATCCGGCTTCACCGCCTGGACCATGGGCACATCCTCGGCCATCACAGCTCACCGTCCCCGAGCAGGGCGGCCGCGCTCATTCCCTCGACGCGCGGGCCGAGCGCCTGCATGACGTCCTCGGGGGCGCAGCCGCGCACCGCTGCGGTCTTGGGCGACTTGGGGCACCACATGGCCCAGTCGACCATTTCGCCCGTGTCGGCGCACACGACCTTGTCCCCGGCCTTGGCGAAGTGGGCCTCCCAGCCCTTCTTGGGCACGATGTCCACCATGCCGATGGAGTCGAGGAATGCCACGGCCTCGTCCATGCGCTCCTTGAGGATTACCGGGGCCGCCTTGCTGTAGCTGATGCCGATCTCGCCGACCTTCTCGTCGCCGACGATGATGGCGCGGCGGTCGGTGTGGGTCTCGGCGAAGCCATCCATGATCTCCTGCCGCGCGATGGCCTTGGCCTCCTTGAGCGCGGGCTCAATCTGCTTCTGCATGGCCGTGAGCACGGCCAGCCTCTCGTCCTGCGTGTACTCCATTACTCACCATCTCCAATCATTCGCGCCTCGTCCGTGATGACCTCGTATACCTCTCCCGTCTCCGCGTCCACGTTCGCCGGTCGGTCGAACGGGAGCAGCTCGCCCTCGTCCTCCTCGTCGTAGTCGAGCGGCAGCTCGTCCTGGATGTCGGCCACCGTCAAGACGACGGGCTTGCCGGAGAGCTTGAGGATGGGGAAGGCGTTGGCGTCGCTCGTCAGAATCTCGAGCTGCAGCACGGCCGTGCCGCCTTTGACCGTCGCCTGCTTGAAGTTGACCCTGATCTCCATGGGTTCCATGCGCGCCTCCTATTTGATGCCGAAAATGGCGGCCATGAACTCGCGGCACATCTCGCGCTCGTTCTCCTTGGTGATGGGCGTGAGCACCTTGGCAACGAACTCGCGGCTCTCGGCCACGTCCTTCTCGTCGAGCTTCGCGAGCCCGGCCTCGCACAGCGCGATCATCATGTGGTAGGCGTTGGCGCTCTTCACGCCGCCGGTGTGGTCGGGGTGGGCCGCATCGAACATGAGGTTGGCCGCGATGCAGGTGGCGTGATCGAGCACCTTCTTGTGGAAGTGGTCCGCCGGGAGTTCCTCGAAGAGGTTGCCGTCGAAGTACTTGTCGTTCATTTCTTTTTCTCCTTTACGTATTCCTCGGTGAAGTGGGTGATGCACACCTTTGCCAGCGGCGGCGTGCCGTATGGCGTGCGGCATCCCTTCTGGACGCCACCCATCACCACGTGGGCGTCGTCCGTGTACGCGACGCCGTTGAGCGCGTCGCATATGAGCTTGCCGATGTTGTCCCAGTCGGGCTTGCCGAGGTCGGCGCGGCCCACCCAGTACTTCGGGTTGCTCTTGGCGAGGGGCCTGAAGGTCTCGATGGCGACGGTCACGATTCCGTCGAAGTCCCCGTGGTCCTCGTGCCCGGCCCTGTAGGCCTTGCGTACAGCCTCCTCGGCGAGCCTCGTCTGCTTCGGGGTGTAGTTGCGTCCGGTTCTCGGGTCGGTCCGGTGGCGCTCCTTGCCCACGATCTTCTCCAGCTCGAGCTGGAAGGTCATGGAGCGCTCCTTGTGCCTGACCCAGCTCATGCCGTGAATCCGTCGGACTGGCTGCGGTGCTTGTTGA
The DNA here is from genome assembly GCA_902479205.1 of uncultured Collinsella sp. Classification (GTDB taxonomy): domain Bacteria; phylum Actinomycetota; class Coriobacteriia; order Coriobacteriales; family Coriobacteriaceae; genus Collinsella. The sequence goes on from CABSNX010000081.1 coordinate 1,914, forward strand.
AGGCGTTCTTGAGGCTGGGGTAGCGCGCCTCCATGATTCGGGCGAAGGACGGCGCGAGGCCGTTGCGCACGCCCACGTGCAGCTCGTTTCGGACCATGTTGACGAGGTAGTTGGCGCTCACGTAGCCCTTCTTGGAGAGCCTCACGGCGTTCTCGACCATGTAGTTCCATGCGCCGGGGTTCTCGTCAATCCAGCGGCGCGCGTCCTCCGCGTCCGCCTCGCCCTTGGCCCCGAGGCCGAATATCTCGAGCTGGCCGCTCTGGGGCTTGGGCTTGTAGCGCTCGTCGTTACGCATGGACGCCCACCGCCTCGTATGCGGCCTGGGCGCTGTGCACCGCGCCGTCCATGGTCGGGATAATCCAGAGCCACAGCAGCGCGCACATCGCGAGCGCCGTCACGGTGATGCCGACCAGAAGCCCGGCCCTGAAGGCGTCCTTCTGCCTGTCGGCCTGCTCCTGCGCTGGCAGGCGGTAGCCCTCGCGTGCTACGATGCGGGGAGTCCTGTTGGACGTGCGGGTGCTCTTGGTGTGGTTGCTGGGGGTGCCCGCGTATCTGTTTTGAGGGGTCATTCTTCCTCCGTTTCTTTGGTATCGCTTCTCGAAAACTTCTCGTCGATTTGTCGTTTTGCGCGGTATTTGCGGCTGTAGAGCCGCTGCCGCTCCTTGTTCACGAGGTCCTCCCTCCTCACCTCCTCCTCCATCGCCCGCACCTGCTCGGCGATCTCGGAGACGCGCTGCTCCCTTGTGCAGGAGACGCACCATCCGGTCCGGCTAGACAGCGGCTTGAAGGTCTGCCGCCCGCAACGCGGGCATATCCAGCGCCTGCGGAGTGAGAGTCCGTATTTGGACGCCTGGACCTCCACCGCCCTCACCGTCTTGCCGAGGGCCTCGGCTATGGCCACGGCCCCGTCCCCGGCGTGCTCCTCGAGGTAGCGGACTTCGCTGCTCGTCCACGTCATTACGCCCGGCGTCCCTTCCAAGTCTTGAAGCGGCGCTGCAACTTCCGGCGCATGATGTCGAGCCTTTGGTTGCGGGGCATTACGCCACCGCCAGCGCGTGGAACTCGTCGAGCGTCACGCCGAGAATTCTGGAGAGGGCATAGGCCTCGGACAGGCTGAACTCATACGAGCCTTTGACCTTGTTGAAGAACGAGGAACGACTCATGCCAAGCTCGTCGGCGATTGAATCGCGCGTCCTGTTCTCCCTCTCGGCGTACTCATTGACTTTCTCGGACAGTTTCATTGCTTCTCCTTTCATAAGTACAAAACTTTGTACGCACCCAGTATTGTACAAAAGTTTGAACGGTGCAATACTTTGTACGTGTAAATATTTGGACTTACAGGGAGGGGCCATGGACTACCGTTATGTGCTTGCCTACTACCTCGAGAAGCAGGGGATGTCACCGGCCGAGTTGGCTCACAAGATCGGCTCCCCTCGTTCAACCATCTCCGCGCTTCTGAACGGAAGAGCGAAGGAGCCGACTCTCGGCAAGGCCAAGGCCATTGCTGACGCTCTTGGCGTATCTCTTGAAGAGATGGCTCGCAAAACGTACGAGGAATAGTGGTGATGTCCAATGAGCCTGAAGGGGATGCGGAGAAAAATTCACTTGACTCAAGAGGAGGTCGCTACACGCCTGAACATTCCAAAGAAAACGTACGCAAACTACGAACGTGAAGTTCGAAGGCCGCCTGTTTCCATGTTGAAGCGGCTTTCTGATATGTATGACGTAACAATCGACGAGCTAATTTCGGCCGACGATGGAGCGCAAGACGACACTGCCAGAAGAAGGATTGCGCGTCGATTGAAGCAGCTTAGAAAAGAACGAGGCGTATCAGTTGATGAACTTGGGGTGGCCGTCGGCAAAAGCGGGAAGACCGTTAGCGCGTGGGAGGTTGGGCATGGCCAGCCTGACGCGGACGCCATGATTAAGCTATGCAGGTTCTTCGATGTTGGCATCGCCGACTTCTACGGTGAGAGCGGCGACACCATGTCAAGCGACGAGCGCGATCTGGTCGATGTGTACAGGTCGCTCACCACTCAACACAAAGGCGTGCTGATCGCCACCGCAAACGCGCTGCTCGCTGCGCAGAATGAAGGGACCGACAATGATCAATGAACAGCTTGAACTGACGTCATGGCGTCACTATGACTGCGTACCGCTCGAGTATGGGGACGAGCTTGGAATCGTCCCCGAGCCGGAGAACGAGTACGACCCCGACGCTATTGCCCTGTACAAGGGCGTAAAGAAGGTCGGATACGTCCCTGCGCACCAGACGAAGGTGCTGCGCCGTGCGAGGGAGGCCGGGGCAGTGCTCACGGCCACGGTCACGGTCGACGGCGACGAGGAGCTTGGGGTAAACCCCGTGGTGCTCGTCCAGGACTCCGAGGCGCGCACGCCCGAGCCGAAGGCGACCGTATCGCTCGGCATCCCACTCGGCGTGGCACTGGCTGTCGGCCTGGCCCTTTTAATCGGCGGCCTGTTCATCTGCGTGGCGTCGCTCTGGCACCTGTTCGACGGGACGTTCTTCCCGCGCCTGCTCGTCGGGTGGCTGATGATACTGGCCGCATATCTCGTATTTAAATACAACTAGACCACACCGCCTCATGGTGCGAGGGATGGGGTCTGCCAGATAGCCGCCCGTTGGAGGGGCGATTCGATTATGCCAGAAGAGATAAAGACTGCGGTTATCTATGCCCGCTTCTCGTGCTCGAAGCAGCGCGAGGCCTCGATTGACGACCAGCTGCGCGTCTGCCGCGACTGGTGCGCGCGCGAGGGCTACGCCATCGTCGGGGAGTACTCCGATTACGCCATGAGTGGCCGCAGCGACGACCGCCCCCAGTTCCAGAAGATGATAGCGAACGCGGGCGAATCGGACATCGTGCTCGTGTACATGATGGACCGCTTCTCGCGCGACGAGTACGACGCCCCGGCATACAAGCACGAGCTGCGCAAGAGGGGCGTCGAGGTCGTGTCGGCCATGGAGGCCATGCCGGACGGCCCCGAGCGCATCCTGATCGAGAAGATATACGAGGGCCTCGCGGCCGTGGAATCGGTCAAGACCTCCATGAGGACGCGCAGGGGCATGGAGGGCAACGCCCTCAAGTGCAAGACCAACGGCGTGCGCGTCTACGGTTACGGACGGAATGACGACGACGAGTACGTGGTGAACGAGGACGAGGCCGCGATAGTGCGGGAGGCGTTCCGGCGCTCATGCGACCACGAGCCGGTCGACTCCATCGCCAGCGACTTCGCGCGGCGCGGCGTGACCACTAGGACGGGCAGGCCGTGCGGCTACTCGATGGTGTACCAGATGCTCCACAACAGGAAGTACACGGGCTTCTACTCGTGGGGAGGCATAGAGGTGGACGGCGGCATGCCCCAGATTATCGACAAGGCGACCTTCGCGATGGCCCAGGAGGTGAAGCCGAGGAAGCGCCGGGCCTCGGAGGACTGGGGCACGTTCGCGCTTTCCGGCAGGGCGATCTGCTCGGAGTGCGGCCACAATATGGCAGGGACGTCGGGCCGTGGCAAGAAGAACGTCAAGTACGAGTATTACGGCTGCCGCTGCGGGGCCAAGCCCGTTAGGCGCGACTGGCTCGAGTACGAGCTGGCCGAGGCCATCAGGGGGATGCTGCGCGACCGCGAGACGGCCCTCCGCATATCCCACATGCTCTGGGACGAGCCGGAGCCGGAGATAGCCGACGCGCGCAGGCGGGCCATGGCGTCGAAGCGCAAGGCCGAGAACGGCCTCCAGAACATCATGGCCGCCATCGAGCAGGGTATCGTGATACCCGAGTTCACCGACCGCATAGCCCAGCTTCAGGCCCAGAAGGCCCGCGCCGAGCGCGATCTGGCCTCCTACGACGAGGCGCGCATCGACCCCGAGGAGTTCGCGGACTTCCTCCAGTGCGGCGGCGGGATGGACGACGCGGCCGTCCTCGATTCCTTTGTATATCAGGTGATGGTGACGCCGGAGGAGTGCGTGGCCACGCTCTACTGCGACGACGAACGCAACGAACCCGCACGACTAAGCATCGCACGGGTTCGCACATTTTCGGGTTGGTGCCCCCAGCGGGATTCGAACCCGCGATATCCACCTTGAAAGGGTGGCGTCCTTGGCCGCTAGACGATGGGGACAGCGGGAAAGAGTATAGCAGACTTTTTTGCCGGCGCGTATATCGTTGGCAAACTGGAAAACCACCACAAAGGAGTAGGCTTCTATTCCGATTTTCAAATATCTCAATCTGTAACATCTGGGCGGGCAAATCGGCTCTATCTGTTACAGATCGAGACAGACGGCAGGCGTCGGGACGAACATCTCATTCTGTAACAGCAAGACGACTTTTAACGGTCTAAATGTTACAGATTGAGACAAACCGCTGGGACGGGGCAAAACCACCACAAAGGTGGCTGTCCCCTTTGTGGTGGCGGGGCGTTAGGGGAGGAGCTTCATGGCGGCGTCGTGGGCGGCGTGCTCGTAGGTGTCGTCGAGGGACTTGAGCGGCAGCAGGGCTGTGGCCTGTGCATCGCCGCGGCGCTCGAGGGCGTGCGCGATGAGCCAGTCGGCGAGCTCGGGGTTCTTGGGCAGCGCCGGGCCATGCAGGTACGTGCCGATGACGCCCTTGTAGATCAGACCCTCAAAGCCGTCGTCTCCGTTGTTGCCGGTGCCCGTGACGACGGACGTTCCAAGCGGCGTGGCATCTGCGTCGAGCAGAGTGCGGCCGCCGTGGTTCTCGAATCCCACAAAGGGCTCGGGTGCCAGGTCGGTCTTGACGGCGACGTTGCCGATCAGACGGTCGGAGCCGCGCACGGTCTCGGCGGCAATGATGCCCATGCCCTCAATGCGATTTTCGCCCATATAGTACGAACGGCCGAGCAGCTGATAGCTGCCGCAGATGGCGAGCAGCGAGCCGCCGTCCTCAACATAGGCCGCAACCTTGTCTTTTTGAGCGAGCAGCTCGTGTGCCACAGCCAACTGATCGCGGTCGGAGCCGCCGCCCATCATGACGATATCGGCATCATGCAGATCGAGCGACTCGCCCATACGGACCTCGTCCACGCGCACGGGAATGCCGCGCCAGGCGCAGCGGCGCTCGAGAGCGATGACGTTGCCGCCGTCGCCGTAGAGGTTGAGGGCATCGGGGTACAGATAGACGATGCGCAGCGGGCGCGAAAGCTCGGTCGGCGCGACGCCGACGGGGACAGCGCTCCCATCGGCGCGTGTTACGGCGCAGGAGGCAACCGAGCTCGCATCGGTATCCTTAAGCCCGTCGAGCTCCTTGACCAGCGGCGGAAAGGCCGTGTAGTTGGCGACGGCGTAGAAAGTGTCGCCAGCCTCCTCGTCTGCCACGGCGCCGATTGCCTGCTCGATATTCGAGATGATGGCGGCGTCGATGCCGGCGTACTTGAGGCGCACCTGCATGTCGTGCGCGCGCGTGCCTCCGGCAAAGGCGACAAGACCCGGCGTGTCGGCGATGCGCTCAAAGTCGACGTCGTAGATCCACGATACATCGTGGCCGTCGGCATCGTTGTCGTTGAGGAAGAAGGCGCAGAGCCTGCCGCCTGCCGTTTTAATGGACTGAATCTGGCGATCGAAACCCACGGGATTTTTGGCCAGGTTTGCCTCGACGGTACGGCCGGCGATCTCCCAGCGGCCCATACGCCCGCCGGCGGGGATGTAGGCATCGAGCGTGGGCTGCAGATGCGCCGCGTCCACGCCCAGCTCGTGGGCGGCGAAGAAGGCTGCGGCTACGTTGTAGACCATGTACAGGCCGTTGTAGCGCGTGGCGATGTGTACGGCAGCCGCGTCGGGCGCAGATCCAAAGACCAGGTCAAAGCCGTAGCCGTCGCAGCCGAGCTCCACGCCCGCCACGCGACGGACAAGCCCAGGGCGGGCCCAGCCGCACGAGGGGCAATGGTATGCGCCAAGCTGTCCGTACTGCACATAGTCGTACTCCAACGGCGCGTTACATTGCGAGCAAAAACGCGAGTCGCTAATGCGATCGGACTCGGTGCCCGTGGCACCGTCGATGCCAAAGGCGATGCTTGCATTGGGAACGCGCGCGGCGATCGCGGCACACAGCGGGTCGTCTGCGTTGTAGATGAGCGTCGTTGCCGGTGAAAGCTCCAGCGCGTGGGCGATGACGTCCTGGGTGTGGTCGATCTCGCCGTAACGGTCCAGCTGGTCGCGGAACAGGTTGAGCAGCACAAAGTACGTCGGCTTGAGCTTGGGCAGAACGCGTACGGTGTAGAGCTCGTCGCACTCAAAAACGCCCACGCGCTTGCCGCTGCTGGTGTGCTTAAGGCCGCCGCGGGCCTCGAGCAGAGCACCCACCACACCAGGCTCCATATTGTCTGTCTCTTATACACATCTGACGCTGCCGACGAA
>CABSNX010000082.1 GCA_902479205.1 uncultured Collinsella sp.
GTCGGCAGCGTCAGATGTGTATAAGAGACAGTGCCTAAGCACAAGCCGCGCTACCTCATGGGCGTCGGCAACCCTACCACGCTCGTGCGCGGCGTTGGCGTGGGCATCGACATGTTCGACTGCGTGCTGCCGACGCGCACCGGCCGCATGGGTACGGCGTTCTCCAGTGAGGGTCGCCTCAACTTCCGTAACGCGCGCTTTGCGCACGACGATGGTCCCATCGACCCCACCTGCACCTGCCCGGTGTGCACGGGCGGCTACAGCCGCGCGCTCATCCGCCACATGGTCACGCAGAAGGAGATGCTCGGCGGTATTCTGCTGTCGATGCACAACATCTACTACCTGCTCAACCTTATGCAGCGTGCCCGCCAGGCCATTATCGAGGGCCGCTACGGCGCGTTCGTGAGTGACTGGATGAACAGTCCTGCGGCGGTGGACTACTAAGAGCGGCGCGGGCGCTTGCAGAGCGCTGGCAACGGCAAGGGGCGAGCGCTGGCCGGTCATCGCGTTCGCTAACACGGTCTGCGCGACCGCTGACCGATAGCTTGCAAGCACTTGATGCATCGTGGGTACCATACCGAATGGTTGATGTTCGGGCGGGTGTTTGGCGCATGGCGTCGACCCCGCCCGTTTTTCTTTTTCTCGATAGGAGTACCCATGATTAAGAACGAGAATGTCGAGGGCGAGCCTGCCTACGACGAGACGTACCGCCGCGGCCCCGTGTTCATGCGCGGCCCCATGATTCCTAAGGACAACACCTACGCCAACCTGCTGGCGCCCGAGGAGTCGACCGACTGGCTGCATGCCGACCCCTGGCGCGTGCTGCGCATTCAGGCAGAGTTTGTCGACGGCTTTGGCGCGCTTGCCGAGCTCGGGCCCGCGGTGACCATCTTCGGCAGCGCCCGCACGCCCAAGACCGATCCGCTCTACAAGGCGGCACGCGCGGTCGGTCGCAAGATTGCGCAACGTGGCGTGGCAGTCATCACCGGTGGCGGCCCCGGCATCATGGAAGCGGCCAACAGGGGAGCGGCGAGTGTCAACGGCAAGTCAGTTGGCCTGGGCATTGAGTTGCCGCACGAGCATGGGCTCAATAAATACGTGAACCTCGGCATGGACTTCCGTTACTTCTTTGTGCGCAAGACCATGTTCGTCAAATACAGCTCGGGTGCTATCGTGTTTCCCGGCGGTTTTGGCACGCTCGACGAGATGTTCGAGGTGCTCACGCTGGTGCAGACGCACAAGGTCAAGCGCATGCCGCTTGTGCTGGTGGGTACCGAGTACTGGCAGGGCCTGTTCGACTGGCTCAACGGCCCGGTGATGGATGCCGGTATGATCAGCCCGCTCGATCCCGAGCTCGTACACATCACCGACGACCTCAACGAGGCCGTCGACATTGCCCTGAGCGGGCTGATGTAGATCAATCGTGCCCACGCGACATGAATACGCATGGCAATCTGATGTTATTTAACATCAGATTGCCATTTATATTGGGTATACTGGTGTAAAAGACGAGGGCGAGGAGGTCGCAAATGTCTACAGCAACAGTTAAGCCTACGACGGTTCGAATCGAAGAGGGGCTCAAGGAGCAGGCGACTGAGTTCTTGGATTCGGTCGGCCTCAGCCTCAATTCCTATCTCAATCTTGCCGTTCGGCAGCTGGTAAATCAGCGAAAGATTCCTTTTGAGATTGTAGGAAGGGCGGAGGTGCCCAACGAGGCGACGAGGCGTGCCATGGTGATCGCCGAGGCTCATGAGTTGGGGATTTTGCCGGACGATAGCCTGTCATTCAATAACGCTGATGAGCTTATGTCATTCCTCGATGAGGAATAGCGATGTTCGAGATTAAAGTCGAGGCTCAATTTAAGGTGGACTACAAACGAACGATGCGCATGCATCCGCAGCTAAAAAGTGAGTTTAAAGCGGCGGTTGCAGAGCTTGTGGCTCATGGGTCACTTCCGGCGGAGTATGGCGCCCACGAGCTCTCAAACCCGGGCGGAAACTACAACGGCCACATCGATTTCCACCTATCCGATGGCTTGGTCGATGTGGTCGTTCTTTATCTTCCCCATAAGACTAACCCAGTGATTAGGCTGGTGAGAATGGGCACTCATCAGGAGCTGTTTCAGGGTCCGCTGGGCTGATCGCCGATTTCCAAGTTGCGGTGGAATAGGGATTGATTTGCGGCTGATAAGCCAAAAACAGTCCCTATTTCACCGCAACTGATGTGGGCGCCCCTAGTGAGTTGGCTGGTAGCGGGGGCAGTAGCTGATGGCGATGGCGTCGACGCCTACGTGGGTGGCAATGGTGCAGCCGATGGGGCCGGTGCCGGCGTCTACGTAGTCTTGGCCCGCGAGCGCTTGGTTGACGAGTTCCTGCTCCTCGGCGGCGCCGGTCGTGAGCACGCGCACGCTGGAGCCCGGATGCTCGGCCAAAAATGCGAGGCAATCGGCCATGGTGTTGGCAACGATGCGCTTGGCGCCGCGGCCCTTTTTGATGGCCTTGATCTCGCCCGATTTCCACTCCGGCGAAACGGCCAGGCGAATGTTGAGCATCTGCGTGAGCTGGCCGGCGAGTTTAGGTGCGCGGCCGTTCTTGACCAGGTTCTCGAGCGTGCGGGGAATCAGCAGCAGGTGGGCGTCGGGCAGCGTCGCGCGGATCTGCGCCTCGGTCTCGTCCAGGCTGCGACCGTCCTCGCGCATGGCGAGCGCGTACTCCACCAGCAGGCCTTCGGCACCCGAACCGGTGCGCGAATCGATGCAGCGCACGTCGAGCTCGTGGGTCTCGGCCGTCAGGCTGGCGTTGGCATAGCAGGCGGACCACTCGCTGCATAGCGAGATAAAGATGGCGCTATCGTGGCCGTCGGCGAGCACGCGGTCAAAGAGCGCCTTGAACTCGCCGGCGCTCGGCTGCGAGGTGTGCGGCAACTGCTCGGAGCCAGCCATGCGGGCGACGTATTCCTCGGCGGTAATCTGCACCTGGTCGAGCAGGTCCTCACCCTCGATAATCACATGCAGTGGAATCACGTAAATGCCGAGCTCTTGAGCACGGGCGGGGGAGATGTCCGATGTGGAGTCGGTTATGATGGCAAAAGACATAATTGCACCTTTCGTTGGGGCGCTTGCGCGCCGCCTTCTGAGAGCAAAGTGCGACAAGTATAGTGGAGTCGTTCCACATTTCTAGGTTCAATTGTTGAATAGTCAACAGTTTGAAGTGTCGGTGTGGAAATCATCAACTGGGGAAGAGGGATGCCGATGGCGGCATTACAGCTATGCGAGCGGCCGGTTGTGCTGTTCGATTTTGACGGCACGGTGGCCGATACGGGCCGGGCGGTGATGACCTCGACGCGCAAGACGTTGGCCGCGCGCGGGTTTTCGGAGGCGCAGATGGGTGACCTGCGCCGCATGATCGGGCCGCCCCTGTGGAAGAGCTTTCACGACTTTTATGGCTTCTCCCGCGAGGAGTCGCTTGTGGTGGCTGACGAGTACCGTGCCTTTTTTGATGAGCTGGGGCCGGAGGAGTACCCCGTGTTCGATGGGGTCCCCGAGCTGCTGGATGGGTTGGCCGCCCAGGGCAAGCGTATGGCCGTGGCGACGTCTCGCATGGAGGCGAAGTGCATCGATATGGTTCATGAGCTGGGGCTTTGCCAGTTCGAAGCTGTGGTTGGCATGAATCCGCCGCAGGGACGCGAGACCAAGGCCGATTCGGTTCGCGATGCCCTGGCGGCGCTCGGCGCGACGGCCGACGATGCCGTGATGATCGGCGATCGCTTTAACGATGTGGAGGGCGCGCACGCGATGGGCGTGCCGTGCATCGGCATCTATTCGGGCGCGGCAGCGCCGGGGGAGCACGAGGCCGCGGGCGCCGATGCGGTGGTGCACTCGGTGGCCGAGCTTGCTAAACTTTTCGCTATCTAATAGACATAATGTGAGGGGCGGGCGTACCCGTCGCTCATTGGTAAGGAGGTCGTTCATGAATCAGGTGGAGCAGAGCGTTGCCGAGTATGTCGACGAGGTCTGGGAGGATGTCGTTGCCGATATCGAACAACTGGTGAGCTATCCGTCCGTGGCCGTTGCTGCCGATGCGGAGCCCGGTGCGCCGTTTGGCCGCCCGGTCCGTGACGCGCTCGATTGCGCGCTCGGCATTGCGCAAAAGCTCGGCTATCAGACGAGCGACGACGGGGGCTATGTGGGAATCGCCGATATCCCGGGTCGCGGCGACAAGCAGCTCGCGACTATCTGCCACGTGGACGTGGTTCCCGCTGGCCCCGGTTGGAACACCGACCCGTTTGCGATGGAGCGCCGCGAGGGCTGGCTGCTCGGCCGTGGCGTGATCGACGACAAGGGCCCGGCGGTGTTGTCGCTCTACGCCGGCGCTTATCTGCTCAAACACGGCATTGTGCCGCGCTATACCTTCCGCGCGCTGCTGGGCTGCGATGAGGAAGTGGGCATGTCCGACGTTCACCATTATCTGGAGAATCACGCAGACCCCGACTTCTTGTTTACGCCCGATGCCGAGTTCCCGGTCTGCAATGCCGAGAAGGGCCAGTTTGGGGCGACGTTCGTCAGCCCCAAGATCGACGGCGGGCGCATCGTGTCGTGGAGCGGCTCCGAGGCGAGCAATGCCATTCCGTCGCAGTCCATCTGCGAGCTTGCGATTGCCGCCGATGAGCTGCCGGCGCCCGTTGAGAACGCCGACCGCCTGGAGATCACGGCGCTTGATAACGGGCGTGCGCAGATTTTTGCCCACGGCATTGGCGGTCATGCCTCGATGCCCGAGGGAACGATCAATGCCGTCGGCCTGATTGTGTCGTATCTGCGCGAGGCCGAGGACGCGTTTGGTGCACGCGACGAGCGCCTGCTGACGCCTGCCGAGCACGAGTTCGTCAAGTTCCTGGCCTTTGTGCATGCGGATGCCTATGGCCGCGGCCTGGGTATCGATGCGACGAGTCCGGCGTTTGGCCCGCTTACCTGCAACGCTGGCGTCATCCGCGTGGCGGATGGCCATATTGAGCAGGTCATCGACGTGCGCTTCCCCGACAGCACGAGTGCCGATACCATCCGCGAGCAGCTTGACCCGCTCGTGGGCCGTTTTGGCGTGACGTGCCAGCTGGGTCGCGCTAAGGTGCCGTTCTCGGTGTCTTCCGACGATCTGGCCGTGAAGGCGCTTATCGATACCTATAACGAGTTTACGGGCAAGCATGCTGAGCCCTTTGCCATGGGCGGCGGCACGTACGCACGCAACTTTGCCCGCGCCGTCTCGTTTGGCCCCGAGGAGACCGGCCTGGAGCTGCCCGCATGGGGCGGCCAGATGCACGGCCCCAACGAGTGCGCCAACGAGGAACAGCTTAAACAAGCGCTCAAGATCTATATTGTTGCGATCCTCCGTTTGAATGAATTAGAGCTTTAAGGTCTCGCGGTTTCCCAATCTAAGTTGCGGTGGAATAGTTCCTAGAATGGGCCATTTGATGGCCAAGCAGGAACTATTTCACCGCAACTTTGTTTTTATTGGTGTAAAAGGCTGGTCATGTTCGGCGGCGGGTTTGTTATTCGTTTGTAAAGCCGAGCCGCGCTTGCGGTAAGGGTCTATCAATAGCCCGTAAGAAACCGCAGTTGGCGCGGGCACTGCCCGATCGAGGCCGTATCTTTCCAAACAGCAAAGCGGGCAGGGTGCCCGCGAGTCGCATGTATGAAAGGAAGATCATGCTCGATCAGGCTTATTCTCGTCGTCAGTTCCTCGGCCTCGCTGGTGGCCTCGCCAGCATCGTGGGCCTCGGTCTCGTTGGTTGTGGCGGCTCCGGCGCATCCGACGCCGCCGACAAGGGCAGCGCCGCTGCCGCTGCCGAGTCCGTCTCCGGCGAGGTGACCTACGACGGTGCCTCCTCGTTCCAGGCTCTCGTCGAGGCTGCTGCCGAGAAGTTCATGGATGCCAACCCCGACGTCTCCGTCTCCGGTTCGGGTAACGGTTCGGGCAAGGGCCTGACCGCTGTCGCCGCCGGCACCGTCACCATCGGTAACTCCGACGTCTTCGCCGAGACCAAGCTCGAGGCCGACCAGGTCAAGAACCTCGTCGATCACGAGGTCGCCGTCGTGGGCATGGGTCCCGTCGTCTCCAAGAACGTGACGGTCGACGACCTGTCCCTCGAGCAGCTCAAGGGTATCTTCTCCGGCCAAATCACCAACTGGAAGGAGGTCGGCGGCGACGACGTCAAGATCGTCGTCCTCAACCGCAAGGCCGGCTCCGGCACCCGCGCCACCTTCGAGGCCGCCGTCTTTGGCGACGAGACCGTCGACTTTAAGGGCGATGCCGAGCTCGACAAGTCCGGCGACGTCCAGACCCAGATGGCCAGTACCGACAACGCCATCTCCTACCTGGACTTCTCGCACTTCGACGACTCCAAGTTCAACGCCGTCAAGGTCGAGGGCGTCGAGCCCAAGAGCAAGAACGTCACCGACGACTCCTTCAAGATCTGGGCTACCGAGCACATGTACTGCGCCAAGGACGCAGACGAGGCCACCAAGGCCTTCCTGGACTTTATGCTTTCCGACGACGTCCAGGGCAAGCTTGTCGAGGAGCAGGGCTTCATCCCCGTCTCTGCCATGAAGGTCGTCAAGGACGCCAGCGGTAAGGTCTCCGCTAAATAGGTAATCGCCCCCGGAAAGGTTTGCAATGGCAAAACAGCTGCCAAAGCGCGACCTTGAGAACGTGGGCCTGGGCGTCACGGGCGCGTGCGTAGCGCTCGTGACGCTTGTTGTTGCCGCGCTTATCTTCATGGTCGCCCAAAAGGGCCTCTCGGCTTTTGTTAAGGATGGCGTTTCGGTCGTCGAGTTCTTCACTGGTACCAAGTGGGACCTAGCTAACACAGCCGAAAACGGTCTGCCTTACACCGGCGCCCTGCCCCTGATTGTCACCTCGTTTGCGGTCATGGTGCTCTCCACGCTCATCGCGCTGCCCATCGCCATCGGCTCCGCCATCTTTGCGGTCGAGATCCAACCCAAATTTGGTTCCAAGGTCTTTCAGCCGCTTATTGAGCTTTTGACCGGCATTCCCTCGGTCGTCTTTGGACTGATTGGCTTTCACGTGGTCGTCGGCCTTATGAAGAGCGTTTTCCACGTGAGCACGGGTCTGGGCATCTTGCCCGGCGCCATCGTGCTGGCCGTCATGATCCTACCGACCATGACCACGCTTTCGGTCGATGGCCTGCGTGCCGTGCCCGATAGCTACCGCCAGGGCTCGCTCGCGCTGGGCTACACCCGCTGGCAGACCATCTGGCACGTGGTGCTCAAGTCCGCAATGCCGTCGCTCATGACCGCGGTCATCCTTGGCATGACCCGCGCCTTTGGCGAAACGCTCGCCGTACGCATGGTTATCGGCGGCATCGAGGCCATGCCGACGTCGCTGCTGTCGCCGGCCTCGACCATCACCACCACGCTCACCACGTCCATGGCGGTCTACGCCGAGGGTTCGGCCCAGGACGATGTTCTGTGGGCGCTCGGCCTGCTGTTGATGGGCATGAGCCTCATCTTCATCCTGATCATCCATCTCATTGGCCGCAAGGGGGCGAAGGCTCGTGGCTAGCACGCGCATCCATATCGACGAGGCGAGACTCGGGCGTGTCCAAAAGCAGGACCGCATTGCCACGGGCGTGCTGACGGCGATCGTCGCCATCGTCATGCTCATCGTCGTCTCCATGGTGGCCTATATCCTGTTCGAGGGCATCTCGACGCTGTTCCAGCCGGGATTTCTCACGCAGCCCGCGCGCGCCAACGGAACCCAGGGCGGCGTGCTCTACCAGCTGTTCGACTCGTTCTATCTGTTGCTGATCACTCTGGTCATCTCGGTACCCATCAGCCTGGGCGGAGCGGTCTTCCTGGTTGAGTACGCGCCGAACGGCCCTATCCGCGACATCGCTTCCACCGCCATCGAGACGCTGTCCTCGCTGCCTTCGATCGTCGTCGGCATGTTCGGTTTCCTGGTGTTCTCGGTGCAGCTGGGCTGGAAGTATTCCATCATCTCCGGCGCCGTCGCGCTCACCATGTTCAACATCCCCATCCTAGCTGTCTCTTATACACATCTGACGCTGCCGACGAAT
>CABSNX010000083.1 GCA_902479205.1 uncultured Collinsella sp.
CCATACCGTCGACCGCGCCGAGCTCGTCCGCATCGCCACCGAGGTCGAGGGCCATCCCGATAACGTCGCCCCCGCTATCCTGGGCGGTGCCGTTTGCTCCTTTACGCCGACTGATTCGCTCCCCCAGTGCCTGCGCTACGAGGTGAGCGATCGCTTGCGTTTTATTACCGTGATTCCGCCCTACGAGGTGCATACGAGCGAGGCGCGCAAGGTTGTGCCGCAGGAAATTCCACTCTCCACCGCCGTATGGCAAATGGGCCGCATCGCCGGCATGACGCGCGGCCTGGAGACTGGCGACCTTGACCTGATTGCCGCCGCCAACGACGACCGCATCCAGGAGCCCTATCGTCGCCGTCTGATTCCCGACTACAACGCTGTGCGCGACACCTGCCTTAACGGCGGTGCCAAGACCATCTGGATCAGCGGTTCGGGCTCGACCCTTATGGCTGTGACCGACGATACCATCGTGGCAAAGTTCCTGCAGGTCAAGCTGCGCGAGCAGTTCCCTAAGTGTGAGACGCATATTCTGACGTGCGACACCGAGGGCGCCCAGATCGAATACCTGTAGTCGCCGTCCCGTATACTCGCCGGGGAGGCCAGGGGCTTTGCCCCCAAATCGTCCTCGGACATGGCAGGACCCCCGCTGTGCACTTCGTGCGGCGGGGGTCCTGCCGTCCTGCGGAAAGATTTGGGGGCAAAGCCCCTGGCCTCCCCTATGTTAACTTCGCCGGCGGCGGCTACAGGGACCTACGTTCTGGAAAGTCGCCGGGCTGATGTTCTGCATTTTATTGATAGGGGCCCTTATTAGAGGCACGCCTCGGCGATGCGCTTTTTGAGCTCGTCGATGCCGGCGCCGGTCTGAGAGCTTGTGATGATCACGTTCTCGGCCGGGACGTTGAGCTGCTTTTTGATGGCTGCTGCCTGGCGGGCCTGTTGGGTGCGGCTGAGCTTGTCGGCTTTGGTGAGGCAGACGATAAAGTTGAACTCGTTGCCCTGCAGGTAGTCAATCATGTCGTGATCGAGCTTGCTGGGGTCGTGGCGGATATCCACCAGAGAGACGACCAAGTTAAAGCTGCGCTCGGAGTCAAAGAAATCGCCAATGAGCTCGGCCCAGCGGTCGCGCTCGGCCTTGGAACGACGGGCGAAACCGTAGCCCGGCAGGTCCACAAAGTGCACGTCGTCGGCCTCAAAGAAGTTGATGTTGCTCGTCTTGCCCGGCGTGCTGGAAACCTTGACCAGGTTCTTGCGGCCAAAAAGCTTGTTCATAATCGACGACTTGCCCACGTTGGAGCGGCCGACAAAGCTCACCTCGGGGCAGGTGGACTCGGGAATCTGCGAAACCTTGCCGTAGCTGGCGACGAACTTGGCAAGCTGGTAGTTAATTGAATCGGCCATGGACACTCCTTGGTCGTAGGTTCTTACAAAACGGGCGTGCTATTGCGCGGCGGCGATACGACGAACGATGTCAAGCGTGATACCGCTCGCGGTGCGAGCGTACTCGTCCAGATCGAACTCGCGCTCGCAAAACGCGTCATATGCCTCGTCGCAATTATCGCTGATAGCGCGCAGCACCAGGCAATCGACACCATTCTTGGCCGCGATGTGCGCAATTGCCGCGCCCTCCATCTCGACGCAATCGGCATGCGTGGCCTCAATCGCAGCGTTACGCATGGCGTCACCCGTAACAAAGCGGTCACCCGTGGCGATAGTGCCACACAGGAACTGCTTGGGGTCCTTCTCCGCAGAGTTCTCATCCGCCGAGGCATCCACAAATCCATGCTCGGCAAGCACGGCGGCGGCAACATCAGCCAACGCCGGCGTCGAGACAAACTCCTCGAGTCCCGGCGCCGACTCGGCGATGAGCGCCGTGTCAGTATCGAGATAGCGCAGGCACTTGCCTATAACCACGTCGTTAATATGGAGCTTAGAGTTTAGGCCACCCGCAATGCCCGAAAACACAACGGCCTGCGGGGCATATTTGCTGATGAGATGCTGCGTTGCCGCCGCGGCGTTTACGGTTCCCATGCCAGCGGTCGTAGCAACAACGGACAAACCGTCGAGCTCGCCGTTGACAACGGTCAAGCCCGCCTCTTGTGCCACACGAGCGCCGTTCAGTTCTTCTTTAATCTGCGCAACCTCTTTTTCGAGTGCACCGATGATTGCGATGGTAGGCATACCATCCCCCAAACCCGTGAAAACTGCTATCCACGGTATGGTACCAGCATTTTGACTCAACCGCGCAATACGAAGCCGCTAGACCACCGCAGCGCGGGTATCGTAGAGGAGCAAAAGACTTGCTAGCCGATGGCGTTTTTGAGTTCCGCGCGGCGCTTTTTCATGCCCGTCATGACGGCGCTGCGCAGCTCGGGCATGCGCGCGGTATCCATCTGTGGAACGCCCTCGAGCTTATAGGGAATGCCCAGTTGCTCGTACTTGACGACACCCATCGTGTGATACGGCAGCATTTCCAGACCGACCACGTTATGCCACGGGGCGATGAGGCGGCCGAGCGCCTCGCACTCCTCAACCGTATCGGTAATGCCCGGCACCACCACGTGGCGGATAACGACCTTAATCTTGCGGCGCGCAAGCTCATCACCAAACGCCAGAATGCGTGCGGGATCGCAACCGGTCAGCTTTTTATGCTCGACGGGATCGGCGTGTTTAATGTCGAGCAGCACCATATCGGTCTCGTTGAGTACGGCATCGAACTTCTCGGGATGCGCGGGGTCGAACGCATAGCCGCAGCTATCCAAGCAGGTGTGCACGCGACCATCGGGGTTGTTGTGCATGGCGCGGAACAGGTCGGCCAAAAACTCAGGCTGCAGGAGCGGCTCGCCGCCGGATACCGTAATACCACCGCTGCGGTAAAACTCATGGTTGCTCTGGAACTCGTCCATCAGGTGCTCGACGGTCACCATGGTGCCGCCGTTAACCGACCAGGTATCGGGGTTGTGGCAATACGCACAGCGCATGGGGCAGCCCTGAACAAACACCACAAAGCGAATGCCGGGACCGTCGACCGTACCCATCGTTTCAATCGAATGTACGCGGCCCAGGGCAAACGCGGAGTCCTCAGGACGAGCGTCCACACCCTCGAGCGTCATCTCTGCCATTCCCGCTACCTTGCCTCTCATTGGTTTTAGCTACATAAATGCCAGAATCATTCTAGCCCATACGTATGATGGCGAAACGGTTTAGCGGTCAATTGGGTTGTCCTATTTGACCCTACGCAAAAGCGGCGGGAAGGCTGTCGCAACCCGCCCGCCGCAGAGGCAATAGAAATCGATAGATGCCAGGCCTTACGCTTTAAGCGTGAGCACCGCACCGAAGGCGGTCGGGCCGCAATGGCTCGAGATGACGCCACCGACCTGAGTCCAGGTAACGTCCTTAAAGCCCAAGTCGTGCGCATAGACCTCCATGTCGTCGCGCAGCTCCTGGGAAAGGCCTACCGAATACGCCAGGCCAATGTGCGAGTAGTCGATCTCGCCCTTCGCAACCATGTGGTCAATAAAGGCGCGGGCGCATTTGAGCATAGAGCCGCGGAACTTCTTGGTCGCCACAAACTTACCGCCCGTTACCTCAATGCAGGGCTTAATCTTGAGCAGGTGGGCGCCCAGGAACGCGACGTTGGACAAGCGACCGCCCGCCTTAAGGAAGGCAAGGTCCGTAGGAACAAAACCCAGCAACACACGGTCCATGACGGAATTCGTAAATGCAAAGATCTCGTCGACGGTGGCATCGGGGTGAGCCTCGATGTATTTGGCAGTCTCGACGACAACGAGCGACTGACCCACCGAAACAAAACGCGTGTCCATGGAGAACACGTAGTCGCGCCCCTTGGCTGCAATCTTGGAGGACTGATGCGAGCAGGTCGTGGCCTCGGAATACGCGAGATGCAAAATAGTCGCGTCGGGCTGCTCGGCATGAATTCGGTCATACACGTGAGCAAAATCCGCAGGCGCGCAGCCACTAGTCTTGGGCATTACGCCAAACTCGTTGCAGCGTGAATAAATCTCGAGCGGATCGATCGAACCGTCCTCGACGGTCTCGTCACCAATCGTGACATGCATGGGCACGCGCACGATGCCGTAGCGCTCGCAAAGCTCCGGCGTCACATCCGACCCAGACTCAACCACGATTACGTACTTGCTCATTATTATCACGACCCATCTCAACATTGGCTTTTCAATACATGGCACGCGCCGCCGCACTGTTGCACAACAGCATCCAAGCACCAAAGAGACGCCGCCCCTTGCACACAACAAAGGACAGCGTCTCCCTGGAAAACTCCGTGCTTATTTAGGATTCTACACGGTTTGCAACAATGTGTTACTTACTCCGCAAACGGCAGCTATACACGATAAACGGTAGTTCGCTGCGGCAACTGCGACACATTCCGTCCAGTAAATCCAATCGTGCTCCACGCACGGTTAATGCACGAGGCGGTAGAAATTCATCGATGCCGCACCCTCGGCGTGCAGCTCCATCGCCGGAACCGCCGGCGAATAGGTACGGCTCGTAAGTGCCGCCTCGCCGCCATTTGCAAAAATCTCGACCATCGTAGTGTCCGAAAGCACGCGTAGGTCGCGAAGCTCGCCGAGCTCAATCGACCTCTGGTCGCGCCCATAGCCTTCGTCACCCATCTCGAGGGTAAGCATCCCGTCCGTATAACGCACAAAGACACCCTTGCGGATTTCGAGCTCGACCATCTTGGCGCCCTCGCAGGAAACCACAAGATCAAACAGGCGGCCCGGATCCTCAACGGTTTCACCGCCTGTCGCGCGAACGCAGTCGCCGCGCATCCTCTCAATCTCGTGCGCCGGCTGCTGGCAGAGCTTACCATCGCGCATGCTCAGCTCTCGCGGCACCGTCAACGCGCACTGCCACCCGCGCGCCACCGTCGGGTTTTCCGCTGTCGCATCGGGGCAACCCGACCATCCGATCATCAAACGCCGGCCTGCAGCATCCTCAAAGGACTGCGGAGCATAGAAATCAAAACCGGCATCGACCATCGGGGGCATGCCCTGCCTGACGATTTTAAAGCTCGGCGCCTCCCAATCGGCCTCGATAGGGAACCACACGCACTGATGCGGATTGCGGTAACGCCAACCATCGGCAGGCACACCCTGCGGACAGCAAACGAGAATAAGCTCGCCATCAAGCTCAAACAGATCAGGGCACTCCCACATAAAGCCAAACTTCTCGCCCAGCTCAATGCGCGTCGCATAGCTCCAGACCCCTAAATCACGCGAAGTATAGACAAGCACGCAGCCACGGTCGTCTTTCGTACGAGCGCCCAGAACCATGTAGTAGATACCATCGTGCTCAAGGATCTTGGGGTCGCGCACGTGCGTACCGATATCGTCGGGGTAATCGACTGGTCCAACAGCCATGCGCTTCTCGCCCAATTCGTCGGGATTCTCGGCAACCATATGAATCTGGTTTTGCTCACGGCCCGTCAACACGTAGTCGTAATCATCGCGGTCAAAATGCTTGACGTTGCCGGTATAGAAGTAGTGAATCTTGCCATCACGTACAAAGGCAGAACCAGAATACGCTCCGCTCGAATCCAAATCGGAATCGGGGAACAGCACGGGGCCGTGATTCTCGTACGTCACAAAATCCTTTGTCGTCAGATGGTTCCAAAGCACTGGACCGCCATGCGCAGCATCGAACGGATCGTATTGATGATAGATGTGATACGTATCACCAATCTGAACCAAACCGTTGGGGTCGTTGAGCCAGCCAAGCTCAGGCTCCACATGGAACAGAAGCCTATCGGGGTCGGACGCGATGCGAGCCGCCGTCTCATCCTGTCCGACACGCCACTGCTCATAGTCCGCGCGTGTCACCTTGTTTTTTTGATTTAACATCGCCGTTGACTTTCTCGTCTATGGGGAAGGACGCTCGACTCACACGAGTCGAACGCCCTTCCTCAAATGGACTTATCCTCAGATTACACTGAACGGCTCAACTAGAAGCTAACGTCGAAGCCAGCGCCAGCGCCCTCTTCATCGGTGGTCGGCACGCCCTTTGCCTTGTTGTAGGCAAAGATCAAGACGATCGGCACGATAAAGGCGATGAGATTGCCAGCCACATACCACACGAGGGTCTCGGGCGTGACGATGAGCAGGCCAAGCACGCCGGTCAGACCCTGACCGATAGCGCGCACCTCAAAGAGCTTGACGAAGGCACCGCCGCAGCCTGCACCGATGCATGCGCAGATGAACGGAATGATCGAATAGCGCATGTTTGCAGCAAAGATAGCGGGCTCGGAGATTCCGACCAGCGTCGGGATAAAGGACGACATGCAGATGTTGCGCTCTTTGGAGTGCTTCTTGTGAATGAGGTACATACCGATGGCGCCGCCGCCCTGGGCGATGATGGAAACCGACCAGATGGCCTGGATGTAGTTGAAGCCAGTCGTGGCAACAAGGTTTGCCTCGATACCCTGGATGAACTGATGCGTACCGGTAACGACGAGCGGCTGCAGGAACGCGGCGAAGACAAAGGCACCAAAGACGCCCATCCTGTTGTACAGGATATCGATTACGCCGGCGAGGACGTCACCGATCAGGTTGCCGAGCGGGCCGAACACGGTGAACAGGGCGACGTTAGCAAGAATCAGGGTAACGGTCGGGACAAAGACGAACGAAACGACCTCGGGGATGTACTTCTGGGCAATCTTTTCGACCTTGGCCATAAACCAGGCAGTCAGGATTGCAGGGAATACGCCGCCCTGGAAAGCAACCATGGGAATGGATAGCGGACCGAAGTTCCAGTACTCAGCACCCGTCGGGTCCATAACGAACGTGTTGCGGTTCATAAGGCTCGGGTGAACCATGACGATACCGACGAGGATGCCCAGGATCGGGTTACCGCCAAAACGCTTGACCGCGCTGTACATAACCAGGACAGGCAGGTAGTCGAACGTGGTGGCGATAATGGCAAAGAAGCTTGCGAGGTTCTTGAGGAACTCGCTGTGATCGGCGAGGCTGCCTTCCATGCCAAAGAGGCCGTTGGCAACGATCAGCGACTTAAGGCCGATGATGATTGCAGCGCCGACGAAGGCGGGAATGATGGGGATAAAGATGTCCGAGAATACCTTGAGGACCGAGAAGAACTTGCCCTTCTTGTCCGCCTCAGCGCCCTTGACCTCGGAAGCACTGATCTCCTTAACGCCCGTCAGAGCCATAAACTCATCGTAAACCTTGTTGACGGTACCGGTACCGAAGATGATCATGAGCTGGCCGCTGTTGTACAGCACGCCCTTGACGCCATCGATGTTCTCGAGCTCGGCCTTGTTGTATTTGCTCGTATCCTTGAGCACCAGACGCAGACGGGTCACGCAATGCGTGGCGCCCTCGATGTTCTCCAGTCCGCCGACGTTGTCGACGACTTGCTGGGACACTGCCTTGTAGTCCATGTTCCTCTCCATTCCTTTTCTAAATCATAAAACGGTTCGTTGCCGCTACAGAGACGCGATCGTTGCGTTTGCGCACTTGAGCGCACCGTCGGTGACGGTAAGCGCCACACCCTGGCCCTGCTTGTTGCAGAAGCGAGCGTTGAGCGCAACATCATCGACAAAGATGGTCGCGATGTCGTCGTCGACGACCAGACGCACATGGTGAGTGCCCTCGCCCTTAAAGAACAACGGACGCTCGAGGCCCATGTTGTTGACCTGGAACCACGGGTACTGGGGAGCCGGCGTGAACTCGAGCTTGCCCTCGCGCAGGTTGGCACGGAACTCATAGGCAAGACCGGTCTCGGCGTCCTCGGCGAACTTGACCGAGAAGCCGGCAGCGTTACCGCCGAGCTCAATGTCGGCATCGAGCAAGTAGGTGGAGCCGGCATCCGCGGCGAGCACCTGCTCGACCTTGCCCGACTCGCAGGAAAGCTCAAAGGTCTCGACTGCCTTAGCCTCGCCAAAGGCGCCAAGCATGCTGTCGGGGAGCTTGGTGCCGAGCGTTCCGTCGGCACGCTGAACGATCTCGAGGGGCATAAAGGTGCCACCCCATAGGTAAGAGCTGGGGTCTGTCTCTTATACACATCTGACGCTGCCG
>CABSNX010000084.1 GCA_902479205.1 uncultured Collinsella sp.
CGTGGGCTCGGAGATGTGTATAAGAGACAGTCGATGATATGGGCATGGCCCGCGCCATCCGCGCTGCCGTCGCGGGCGCCGTGGCCGATACGGGGCTCGAGCCCGATTGCGTGCTTATGGACGGTAACCCCTTGGGCGCCGTTCCCAACGAGCGCGACGTGGTGAAGGGCGATGCCAAAATTGCCTGCATCGCAGCGGCGTCCATTATGGCCAAGGTCACGCGTGACGAGATGATGGTCGAGTACGACGCCGAGTACCCCGAGTACCATCTGGCCGAGTCGAAGGGCTATGCAAGCCCCGAGCACATCGAGGCGATTCGCAAACATGGACTTTGTCCGCTGCATCGTGTGAGCTTTTGCGGAAACTTTCTGCAGACTGAGCGCCTTTTCTAGGCCAATTGTGGAGACAGGGACCTCTGGCGTTTTATAAACCTGCTGGTAGCGGGCCGTGTGCAACGTGATTGTTGCGTACGGCCCGTTTTTTGTCGACATTTGGTCAGCTTTTGGTTTGCTTCCGGTACTTACCCGCATGAAAGGTGCCCTCATCATCGGGGCAATGCAGTGTGCGGGAAAGGAGACCCCATGTGTGCCGCAAGCAAAAAGAGCAAGACGCAGCAACTCAAGGAGCGCTGGGAAGACGGCGAGCTCGACTGCGGGGCGATTACGCCCGAGTTTGTCAAGGGGCTCAGCCCCCGCGAGCTCGGCATGCTGGGCGAGCTGATCATCATCGATTACTTTAACGAGCGTGGATACACCTTGTTGGAGCAGGGTTATCGTTGTATTGAGGGCGAAGCCGATCTGGTGCTGCTCGATGAGCTCGACGATGTCGTGGTGATGGCCGAGGTCAAGACGAGGCGCGTCGCCCTGGATTGCATCACGCGGGTCTTTCCCGAGGAGGCCGTGGACGCCCAAAAGCAGCGTCGGTATCGCCGTATCGCAAGTTGCTATCTTATGGAACACTATCCACTCAGGTCGATCCGCTTCGATGCCGTGGGCGTCACCATCCGCGGCGGGCATATCGCCGAGATCGAGCACCAGTACAATGCGTTCGATTGGCAGGTGTCGTGATGGCGTTCGAGACGTTTGCCGTACACGCGGCCTGCATCCGCGGCGTCGAGGCAATTCCCGTCACCGTCGAGGTCTCGCTTGCCGGTGGCGTTCCGGGCATCCAGATGCTCGGCATTCCGAGTATGGAGGTGATGGAGTCGCGCGGGCGTATCCGGTGCGCCATGCGCTCGGCCGGCTTCGAGATTCCTCGGTCTGGCATTACCGTCAACCTGGCACCCGGCGATATCCGTAAAACTGGCAGCGGTTTTGACCTGCCGATTGCCATCGCGGTTCTGGCGGCCGATGGGCAGATTCCCCGTGACAACCTCGATCGCTGCCTTATCGCAGGTGAGCTTGGTCTGGACGGCACGGTGCTGCCCGTCAAGGGCGAGGTGGCGTTTCAGCTGTTGGCTCGCGATATGGGGCTTTCCTTTATCGCCGGTAGGTCCGATCAGCATGTCCCGCTTGCGGGCGTTGACTGCGGGTTTATCGACCACCTGTCTCAGCTTGCCCATGGCATGGGGGATGCCGCACGGCATTACCTGGATTCTGAAGTGCTCGAGGCGACCTTTGAGCCCGAGCTCGATTATGCCGACGTGCTGGGGCAGGAAGTCGCCAAGCGTGGCATGGCGCTTGCGGCCGCCGGCGAGCTCGGATTGCTCATGATCGGCTCACCCGGTTCGGGCAAGACCATGCTTGCGCGGCGCATGACGGGCATTTTGCCCGAGCTTTCTCTCGAGGACCAGCAAGAGGCACTGTGCATCCATTCGGTCTTGGGCGAGAACATCGATGGACTGCTTGCGGGGCATCGCCCCTTCCGCAGCCCGCATCACAGCATTTCGACCGCGGGACTCATCGGCGGCGGGCGTCCGGTGCATCCGGGCGAAATTAGCCTAGCTCATGGCGGCGTGCTCTTTTTGGACGAGCTCGCCGAGTTTCCCACCGGCGTGCTGCAGACGCTGCGTCAGCCCATCGAGCGCGGCTACGTCAAGATTGTGCGCGTCGACGGCGCCTTTACGTTTCCCTCGCGCTTTCAACTGCTTGCCGCGAGCAATCCCTGTCCCTGCGGCTTTTTGGGCGATCGCGAGGTTTCGTGTCGTTGCTCGGCATCGATGGTAGAGCGCTATCGGTCCAAGCTGCGCGGTCCTTTGGCTGATCGTATCGACATGATGATCGATGTGACCCGCCCCGATCCTCAGGTGATCATTGAGGGCGCGGAGGGTATGTCATCGGCCGAGCTGCGCGATTACGTTGTGCGTGGGCGTGCCTTTCGCGCCTGGCGTGAATCCCGTATGGACGATGCGGACACCGAGGCCGAGGAAGACGAGTCACGGTCCATTGACGGCGTCGTTTCGACCTTTGGGCTTGATGAGGCTGCCGAGAAATGCGTGCTTGGCCTTTCGAAACGCACGCATCTCACGGGTCGCGGCATCGTGCGCCTGGTACGCATCGCACGCACGATCGCCGATGTTGCTGAAAGCGAACGGGTGTCGCAGGATCACGTGCTCGAGGCGGCGATGTACCAGGGGAGGAGGGACCAATAATGGGCGAGGAGATTTTCGAATTGCACCCCGGTGATGCGTTGTATCCCGAGACCGTTTTGGAGCTTTCCGATGTACCTCAGACGCTCTATGTGCGCGGCAACCCCGAGGTGCTTTCGACGCCTGCGCTATCCATCATCGGTGCACGCAAGGCATCGCCGTACGGTCTTGCCGTGGCAGAACTTGCGGCCAAGGTGGCGGTCGAGGCGGGAGTGACGGTGGTCTCGGGTGGTGCGGTTGGCTGCGACCAGGCATCGGGTTGGGCTGCGGTCAACGCCGGGGGCAAACACATCGTGGTGCTGGGGACGGGCGCCGATGTTGTCTACCCGCGCTCGAGTGCCGGCCTCATCGCGCGCACACTCGATACGGGCGGCGCGGTCGTTTCGATTTCGCCGTGGGGTATGGGACCGCGCAAGTTCGCCTTTCCGCGGCGCAATCGCGTAATCGCCGCCTTGTCGCAGGCGCTCTTTGTTTCCGAGGCGGGCATGCCCTCGGGTACGTTCTCCACGGCGGAGGCCGCTATGGACCTGGGACGAGAGCTCCTTGCAGTGCCGGGCTCCATTCTTTCGCCCGAGTCGCGCGGGACCAACTATCTCATCGCGAACGGAGCCTGCTGCATCATCGACGAGGAATCAATCGAGATGGCCATCTCGCGCATCTACGGCACGCTGCGCTACTCGCGTCCCGATGCACCTGGCATCGCTGACCTGGATCCCACGCAGCAGGCCGTGATGCACGCGCTCATCGCCTCGCCGCTCAAGGTCGAAGACATTGCTGCACTCGTCTCGCTTGATGCTGTCGGCGTGCTCAAACTCTTGGGCTCGCTCGAGCTCGAGGGTCTTATCGAGCGCATGATGGATGGAAGGTATGCGCCCTCAAAGTTTGCGCTTCACGCCCAGACGCCCTTCGGTCACAATGGAAAGCGTGTCAATTAGAAAGGTGTTTGCAGATGCAGTTCGATCAGGTGACGGTTATCGGTGGCGGTCTGGCGGGTTCGGAATGTGCGATCCAGCTGGCAGATCGCGGGTTTGCCGTAAAGCTGTGCGAGATGCGCCCCCAGGTGAGCTCTCCGGCCCACCATACCGATCACTTGGCCGAGCTTGTCTGCTCAAATTCGTTTAAGTCAACCCGTCCGGATTCCGCTGCTGGCCTGCTTAAGGCCGAGCTCGAGCGCATGGGTTCGGTGCTGCTCGATTGCGCCCATCGTGCGGCCGTTCCCGCCGGCGGCGCCCTGGCGGTCGACCGCGTTACGTTTTCCGAGCTTGTCGAGGCCGAGGTTGCCGCTCGACCCAATATCGAGGTCGTGCACGGCGAGGTCACGCAGATTCCCGAGGGCCACGTGATCATTGCCGCGGGCCCGCTGTGTTCACCGGCATTGAGCGAAGAGGTCATGAAGCTCGTCGGCGGCGATGCCTTGGCGTTCTTTGATGCTGCCGCGCCAATCGTCGATGCCTCCACGCTCGATATGGACGTGCTGTTCTCGCAGTCGCGCTACGAGGAGCAGGGGAGCGGCGACTATCTCAACGCTCCGCTCAACAAGGAGGAGTACGAGGCCTTTATCGAGGCGCTCACCACCGCCGACCGCGTGGTGCTCAAGGACTTTGAGGGCGGCGACCTTTTCCAGGCCTGTCAGCCAGCCGAGGAGGTCGCCCGTACCGGTAAAGATGCTATCCGCTTTGGCGCCATGAAGCCCGTCGGCCTCACCGACCCGCGTACCGGACGTCGCCCCTGGGCGGCGATTCAGCTGCGCGCCGAGAACAAGGAGAAGACCGCCTATAACCTGGTGGGCTTCCAGACGAATCTGACTTTTGGCGAGCAGAAGCGTGTCTTCCACATGGTTCCCGGTCTGGAGAATGCCGAGTTCTTCCGTTATGGCGTCATGCACCGCAATACCTTTGTCGATGCGCCGCACGTTCTTGACGGCACCTTTGCCGTGCCTGGCACGGGCGTGCGCCTCGCCGGTCAGATCACCGGCACCGAAGGCTATATGGAGGCCGTGGCGACCGGTCTGCTCGCTGCGCTCAACACCTATGCCGAGGCAATCGAGGCGGAGCCTGTTGAGCTTCCTCGCGTGGGCGCCCTGGGTGCGCTCGTGGGCTATGCGACCGATCCGGCAACCGTGGGCTATCAGCCCATGCACGTTAACTTTGGCTTGGTGCCGTCGTTCGAGGACGGCAAACGCCGCAGTAAGCGCGACCGCTACCAGGCTTATGCCGACCGCGCCCTCGATGCCCTCGATGCCTACTTGGCCACTCGTTCCGACTTGTTTGGAGGCGACCGGTCATAGCCTTTGACCTGTACGATACCGTCGACTCGTTTATCGCCTACATCGCACGTGTCGAGGGGCTCTCTCCCAATACGGTGACTGCCTATGGATCGCGGCTGGAGCGCTTTGCTGCCTGGTGCGAGCGTACGGGTGTCGATGCACGTATGGCCGACGTGCGTACCGTCCGCGCGTATTTGGCCGAGCTTTCGCGCGAACAGGTGGCGCCTCGCACCCTTGCGGCACATTTGTCGGCTATTCGGTCGCTCTATCGCTGGATGGCTGCCGAGGGAATCGTGGAGGGTGATGCGGTCTCGGCGATTTCCTCGCCCAAGCTGCCGCGCGACCTGCCCGGTGTGCTGACGACCCAGCAGGTCGAGTCGCTGCTCAAGACGCCTGATACCTCGACGCCCGCGGGGCTGCGCGATGCGGCAATGCTCGAGCTGCTCTATGCCTCAGGTGCCCGCATCTCGGAGCTTGCGGCGCTCAATGTGGAATCAATCGCTTGGTCGGAGCGCGTGGTTCGCCTTTGGGGCAAAGGCAGCAAGGAGCGCATCGTTCCCCTGTATCGTCGCGCACTCGAGGCGACGCGCACCTATGTCGAGCAGGGGAGGCCGGAGCTGCTCGCCCAGGCAAAGCACCGCGACGCCGCAGCCGGTCTGCATCCGCTGTTTATTTCTGCGCGTGGCAATCGCATGAGTGCCGCTATGCTCAGACGACGGTTCCATATGCTGGCGACGCTCGCCGGCATTCCGGCCGACATCGCGCCGCATGCGATGCGCCATACCTTTGCGACCGATCTGCTCGAGGGCGGCGCGGACCTGCGTTCGGTTCAAGAGCTGCTGGGACATGCGAGTCTGTCCACGACGCAAATCTATACGCATCTTACGCCCGATCGGCTTAAGCGTGCCGTTGCTCAAGCTCATCCTCGTGGCGAATAGCCTTTCGCGGCCCCCGTGGGTCGATGCACATTCAGGTGTGTGGTTTTGATTTCGGGTTGGCAGGAAGAGGCAATCCTGCTATCATTCATCGGGTTGCTTCACGGCAACAGGTTTTTATCACGCACGCGCGGCTACTTCATACCGTGGTGCCCGGGCTTTGGTAGCACATGTCCGGGTTGGTTTTGGAGGATGACCCCGCGCGGAGGCAAACCACAGGAGGTTTAACATGGCTACCAAGATTAATATCCGCACCCTGCTCGAGGCCGGCTGCCACTTCGGTCACCAGACCCGTCGCTGGAACCCCAAGATGAAGCCGTTCATCTTCGGTGAGCGCAACGGCATCTATATCCTCGACCTCAAGCAGACCATCCTCGACGCCGACCAGGCCTACACCTTCGTCAAGAACGTCGCCAAGGGTGGCAACGTGCTGTTCGTCGGTACCAAGAAGCAGGCTCAGGAGGCCGTCAAGAACGCCGCTGAGCGCGCCAACATGCCTTATATCAACCAGCGTTGGCTCGGTGGCATGCTGACCAACTTCGTCACCATCCGCTCCCGCATCAACCGCATGGAGGAGCTCGAGGCTATGGTCGAGGACGGCCGTATGGCTGTTCTGCCCAAGAAGGAGCAGGCTGTGCTCGGTAAGGAGCTCACCAAGCTCCAGACCAACCTCGGTGGCGCCCGCGACATGAAGGGTCTGCCCCAGGCTCTCTTCGTCATCGACACCAAGCGCGAGGAGAACGCCATCAAGGAGGCCCAGCGCCTGAACATCCCCGTCGTCGCTCTGATCGACACCAACTCCGATCCCGACGAGGTCGAGTACGGCATCCCCTGCAACGATGACGCTATCTCCGCTGTCACCCTTATGTGCGAGCTCATGGCTGACGCCTGCCTCGCTGGCTCCGGCAAGGAGCAGGTCTCCGAGGCCGAGATGGCCGCTGAGCCCAAGGCCGAGTAAATCAGTCTTAGTTAATTCTTTTTCATCTCTTTGAAAGGAACCACAATGGCCCAGATTACCGCCGCTATGGTCAAGCAGCTCCGCGAGATGACCGACTCCCCGATGATGGAGTGCAAGAAGGCTCTCGTCGAGGCTGACGGCGACATGGACGCCGCTGTCGACGTTCTGCGTAAGAATGGCCTTGCCAAGGCTGCCAAGAAGGCTGGCCGTGAGACCAACGAGGGCGCTGTCGCCGCGTTCGTCTCCGAGGATGGCAAGTCCGGCGCTCTGCTCGAGCTCTCCTGCGAGACCGACTTCGTTGGCTCCAACGCCAAGTTCACCGGCTTTGCTTCCAAGGTCGCTGAGGTTGTCGCTACCACCGAGCCTGCTGACGTCGACGCTCTGCTCGAGAAGCCGATGGGCGAGGAGACCGTATCCTCCGAGCTCACCGAGATGATTCACATCATGGGCGAGAACATGAAGATCTCCCGTTTCGCCGCCCGCAAGGCCGAGAACGGCGCGCTCGCTTCTTACATCCACATGGGTGGTAAGATCGGCGTCCTCGTCGAGTTTGCCTTCGAGAAGGCCGAGACCGCTCAGGCTGAGTCCTTCAAGACCTTCGCTCACGACGTTGCCCTTCAGGTTGCCGCCGTCGCCCCGATCTGCGCTACCCGCGATCAGGTTCCGGCTGAGACCGTCGAGCACGAGAAGCAGATCTACATGGCCCAGGCTGCCGAGTCCGGTAAGCCCGAGGCCATTCAGGAGAAGATGGCTGTCGGCCGTCTGGAGAAGTTCTACAAGCAGTCCGTGCTCACTGAGCAGGAGTTCATCAAGGACAGCTCCCTCACCATCAAGAAGTACGCTGAGCAGGTCTCCAAGGAGCTCGGCGACACCATTACCGTCGTTGCCTTTGACCGTCTGGTCCGTGGCGAGTAAATAAGCTCTTGTAGCTGGTAATGAGCAGGCTGTGGGTTTTACTCACAGCCTGCTTTTTCATGGCTCTTATCAGAGCCTTTGATATCATATTGAGAGTCTAATTAAAGGAGGATCGCTTTGTCCGACATCCGATATAAACGCGTGCTTCTTAAGCTTTCCGGCGAAGCACTGATGGGCGACGGCCAATATGGCATCGACCCCAAGGTTACCGACCATCTTGCCAAGCAGGTCAAGGAGCTGCTCGCCGTTGGCCATGAGGTCGGCGTCGTTGTCGGCGGCGGCAATATTTTCCGCGGCATGGCAGGCGCTGCCGGTGGCATGGAGCGTGCTCAGGCCGACTACATGGGCATGCTGGCA
>CABSNX010000085.1 GCA_902479205.1 uncultured Collinsella sp.
CCCGCGACCCCAACCTTGGCAAGGTTGTGCTCTACCAACTGAGCCATGTCCGCTTACGAGGATTAATCTTACGTGATGCCCGCATCCTATGCAAGAACTTTTTTTGAAAAGTTTTGCGACGCCCTCGCGAGCCTCGCGAGGGCATCAGCCGCCGCGGAAGGTACAGGCAAACGCAAACTCTCCGCAAGAGGCACCTACATCTCACCGAGCATGATCCAAGCAGAGCTGTCCTGCGCGAGTCTGCCGTCTGCAAGCGGTGATGAGGCGAGCAGGACCCTGCCCGCCGGCAGCTCCACGGGTGCTGCACCAAAGTTCGTCACACACGCCCAGCCGTTGTCACGGCGATAGGCGATGACGCCGCCCTCAGCGCCCTCGGCACCATCCGCAAGACCGGTGCGCCCGTCAAGATCGAGCCACGCAAGATCGTTGGTACACCCGCGCAGTTTGCGCCGCAGCCAGAGGGCGTCACGATAGAGCGCAAGCATCGATGTCGGATCCGCCTCTTCCCTATCGGCAGCGTAATCGGAAAACCATGCAGGCTGTGGCAGATGGGGCGCCACATCGGCGTCCGCCGGCGAAAACCCAAACGATCCGCCCTGCGCGGGATCGTCCGCCGCTATCCACGGCAGGGGCACACGACAGCCGTCGCGCCCCTTCTCGCGCTTCGGTCCGTGCGTATTGGTCGCAGTAGGGTCTTCGAGTGCAGCCCACGGGATATCAGCCACCTCAAAAAGGCCGAGCTCCTCACCCTGATACACGTATGCCGAGCCCGGAAGCGCCAGTTCAAGCAAAAGGGCCGCCCGCGCGCGGCGCTCGCCGAGTTCACGGTCCTCGTCATAAGACGACCCGTCGCGCAAGAGCCAGTCGAGCGCAATCTGGTGGTAGCGCGTCGCCTTGATTTGCGGCAGGGCATAGCGTGTCGCCACGCGCGGCACGTCGTGGTTGGAGAGTACCCAGGTCGAGGCGGAATCGGATTCGACGGCTGCCTTCAAGCCCTTCTCGATTGCAGTGTGCATGTCATCATAGGTCCAAGTGGCCTTGGCAAACTCAAAGTTGAATGTCTGGCCAAGCTCGCTGGGACGCGCGTAGAGATACTGGCGCTCGGGCAGCACCCACGCCTCGGCAACGGCACTGCGCGGCGGATTATAGCGGTCGAACACGCGGCGCCACTCGCGATAGATCTCGTGGACCTCATTGCGGTCCCACAGCGGATGGGTGCCGTCGTCAACCATGTCATCGCCCTCGGCGAGATGCCACCGGTCGAGGTCATCGCGGTCGAGATCCTTGGCGAGACCCTGCGCCACATCAATGCGAAAGCCGTCGACGCCTCGATCGCTCCAAAACGCCAGGACGTCGCAAAAGAGCGCATGAACCTCGGGGCATGACCAGTCAAAGTCCGGCTGCTCGGGCGTAAACATGTGCAGATACCACTGACCGTCCGCAACACGCGTCCATGCGGGGCCGCCAAAGTTGGCATTCCAATTGGTGGGAGGCAGCTCGCCATGCTCGCCGCGACCATCGCGGAAGATATAACGGGCGCGCTCGGGCGATCCGGGGCCGGCGGCAAGAGCGGCTTTGAACCAGGGGTGCTGGCTGGATGAATGGTTGGGCACGATGTCGACGATGACCTTGATGCCGCGCGCGTAAGCCGCAGCGATCATGTCATCGAAGTCGTCAAGCGAGCCGAGACGTGGATCGACATCGCAGTAGTCCGCCACATCATAGCCACCATCGACAAGAGGCGATGGGTAAAACGGGCTCAGCCAGATGGCCTCGATACCCAGCCGCTCAAGATAGTCCATCTTCTGGGTAATGCCCGCGATATCGCCCAGACCCGAACCAGTCGAATCCTTAAACGAGCGCGGGTAGATCTGATAGATCGCGGCGTCGGACATCCATGAGCGCGAAGAAGACTTTTCTGTAGCCATGGGGCGTATCTCCCTTGCAACGAGGTTATGCGAGATGCCCACGATGATACGCCCAAAGCGGACATTCGCGGCAAACAACGCCACAGCCACGCCCCAAAACGCTCGCTCCCTCTCGGGTTCGAGCCCGGGCGATGAGCATAAAAAAGCCCGGCTACCGTGGTAGTCGGGCTGTTGCGCTTGGAGCGGACAACGGGGCTCGAACCCGCGACCCCAACCTTGGCAAGGTTGTGCTCTACCAACTGAGCCATGTCCGCATATGTAAAACAAAACGGGCGCCGGAGCGCCCGGATGTTGCCTGGAGGCGAAGCCCGGATTCGAACCGGGGGTAAAGGCTTTGCAGGCCTCTGCCTTACCACTTGGCCACTTCGCCGAAAAAGGACCGCCTAAACGGTCCAGAAATGCAATGGAGCGGACAACGGGGCTCGAACCCGCGACCCCAACCTTGGCAAGGTTGTGCTCTACCAACTGAGCCATGTCCGCTTGCGGGTTATTAATTTACGCGAGTTATCCAAAAGACGCAAGTACTTTTTTCAAAAAAGTTGCCGGCCGCGTGTTCTTGGTGGCTAAACGCGCTAAAGCGATTGGCTAGGCACGCGATTCCAGTGCTCCGCTAAATAGCTTCACCATCTGCACACGCGTGCCGGTGCCGTCTGTGCGACGAGCAACCTCCACGTTATCGACGAGCATACGCATAAGCTTGATACCACGGCCGCGTTCCTCAGATGCGACCGGTTCGCTCGCTCCATCGATAGAATAGCCGGCACCCCGATCAAGCACCTCAACCACGACGCGATCGCCATAGGCCTGAACCGTCAGGACGCACCCGATACCGCCCGCATGGTCATAGGCATTACCCAGCGCCTCCCCCGACGCCAACGCGACATCGTAGCGCTCGTCGCGGCGCAACGGAAGCGATTCAAGGAGTTCGGCGATGCGATGTCGATAGTATGGAAGATTCTCGATACCCTGTCGGACCTCGACGCTCTTGCTCCATCGTGGCAACTCTCCCACCGGAATAGCGGGAATCGACTCACGCGCCGGACCCGCAACATGAAGGATGTCGACAAGTCGGGCAATCTCCAAAAAGCGAATGACCTCATCGGAGGCGTTAACGAGCGAAAGCAGGCCCTCTCGCCTCATGAGCTCTCTGGCACGTGTAAGCAAAAACGCCAAACCCGTCGAGTCGATAAAGCCCACAGCTTGGCAATTGATGACAACGCGACGCACGCCCCGGTCGATCAAATTATCCAACCGTCGGCGCAGCACGGACACCGAGGCGATGTCGACATCACCCGGTGGCGTCAGAACCGCTATGTCATTCCACTCATTCATACGACCATGGTTCCCCAAAAGAGCTCGCTCGATGCATACGTATCTGCAACCGCGCAGATTTTGCCCGTCAAGCATCGCGGTCTACGATCGACCCCGTAAAAACTCAAGGGAAACCAGCGCGATGTCATCGTCCAGCGCCGACTCGGTAAAGCGGTCAAGCTCTCCCAAGACCTTACCGCAGATTCCCGATACGCCCTCACCCGAGACAGAGAGCAGAAGGTCACGAAGGCGCTGCTCGCCAAAGAAAGCACCCGAGCGATCACGTGCTTCGATTGTTCCGTCGGTATACATGAATAGCATGTCACCAGGAGCGAACGTAAACACGCCTGTCTCGTACACCATGCTCTCAAAGGCACCGATCACGCCCGATTGGCACCCAAGGAGCTCCACTTCTCCCCCTCGGGTTTCTCCACCGCCAAGCGGCGTCGACGACGGTCTAATGACCATAGTCGGAGGATGTCCCGCAGAGCAATAAGTAGCGCGACCCGCTTTAAGATCAATCTTGGCGATAAACGCCGTCACGAACGTCTCGACCCTCGAAAAGCCCATGAGCATGCTATTGAGCGAGCGGGCCATACGGGCAGGCCCCGCACCCTCCCAGGCATAGGCCGCCAGCGCCGTCTTGACGAGCGCTGACATCGACGCCGCCTCGATTCCTTTGCCGGAAACATCGCCCAAAATCATAACGGCGCAATCGTCGGGAAGACGGACGAGCGTATAAAAGTCGCCGCCGACCAACGCCGAATTCGTTGCCGAAAGGTATACCGAATCGGTCGCGATACCCGGAACGTCACCAAGCGAATTTCTCATGCCAATCTGGAGGGTCTGAGCGATATGGCGCTCCTCGCGCTTTTGAGATTCGCCCTCGTAGATCAGTTCAAAGTCATGCGCCAAGTGCACCAAGTAGTCATATTCAAGGTCATCAATCGGCTCTTGACTACCGTCACGAAGCAGCAGCGCGCGCGTCGTCGGGCCTTTCGCAACAGAAGCAGGAACGATCGCGTCGTTGCTGTGCTTGCCATCACCCTCAGAGCGCGGGCGCCCCGCCTCGATGCCGGTGTCGACGTAGA
Source organism: uncultured Collinsella sp. (assembly GCA_902479205.1). GTDB lineage: Bacteria > Actinomycetota > Coriobacteriia > Coriobacteriales > Coriobacteriaceae > Collinsella. The sequence goes on from CABSNX010000085.1 coordinate 4,331, forward strand.
GACCCTGGCAAGGCAGACCATGCGCCCTAAGCCAGCCTCCCATAGGCATCGATTCGTCAACGCGAGTTATACGAACGTGTTTAAGGTCCTCGGCACTCGTACCGCCCAAAACAGATGCCTCAAAGCCATCAGGGCCAGCCCCCAGACGTGCCGCTGGCGCCGTCGTGGAAAAGAAAAGCTTCTCGGGGTCGTCCGGCAAAGCAACGCGACTGCCGCCTTCAAAATCTATGACGTAAGAGTCCAGACTGGCGTCATACTCAACAGGGCAAAAATGGCAGTTGAGCATATTGCAAATCTCGGACGATACCGCCTGGGTAGCCGCGGCGGAATCGTCTAGAAAGGTAAACAATTCATCACGTAAGACATTGAGCGAGCGGCCGAGCTCAGCCGTGCGACGAGAGCGAAGGCTCGATGCCATGCCGACCAGCTGGATAGACAGGTAATCGCAAATGACCTCGAGTACATTAACGTCATAGGCGAGCGGTGCCTGAGGGCGCTTCCAACCAACTTCCAGCACGCCAAGGATCTGCGTACCGTAAAAAACGGGAAGACAGATCTCGCTGCGGTACGGAGGCATATCCTGCACGCGCAACAGGTGCTTAGAACGATTGTCCAGGTCCATGAACATACCGGAGGCAGCCCTATCACCCTCAAGGTCCTGTTGAATCGACAAGCGACAGGCACGCGACTCGCGAAGAACATACGTCGGAATGCCAGCGCCATACGGCAAAAACTCGGGCAGGTAGCTGTCGTGCAACTCCTTGGAGACACCGCGAAGCTTAAAACCGCCGCTCTCAGAAAAATAAATAGCGGCACCCGAAGCATCGAGCGTTCCTACAAGCTGGTTCAAAACGGTATCCAACAAACTGGGCAGCTCATCGGAGCCAACCGTGCTCATAATGACCGACAATGTACCCGAGAGACGCTTATTCGCCACTCTAAGCTCCGAAAGCGCACGCTTGAGCTGACGGTCGTGCGAATACTGTTCTTCGATGCTATGGAGTGCCACCAGAACGCGCGGCGCACGGCGGCCAAAGATTCGAGGCGGCGTAACCGAGCCGGCACAAACCAGGACGGGAATAAACGATCCGTCACTTAACTTGAGCATCAACTCACTCTTTGTTCCATTGGTCTCAAAAGGAAGCCGATGCTCTGTCGCGCGTTCAAAAGCCGACGAGTACAGAACGTCTTTGACATCACCGCCGATGACGTCAGCGCGTTCCTCGCACATCAGGTCGAGCAAACGATTATTCACATGCAGAATGGTTCCGTCGAGCTCACAGATGATGACAGCATCGCTCGTGATCTCGACCAGTTGGGCAACGTCTGCCCACTCGTTGCGCTCAAGCGTTTCCATCGTGGACCCCACCGTCTATCGGTAACAAAAAAGCCTCCGAAGAGGCTTCTCAAATGCGATGGTGTCGGAGGCGGGACTTGAACCCGCATGACCAAAAAGCGGTCACTAGCACCTCAAGCTAGCGCGTCTGCCAATTCCGCCACTCCGACATGCTATGTTGTTGATTAGCGGTTCGTTTTGTTGGACCCGCGCGTTCAACGAGGAAGATAATAACCTATGATTCGAGAACTGTGCAAGCACTTTTTTGAAAAAAGTTTACGAATTTGTAAATGCGCAGGTAGACTGACCTGTTCGGGCAGGAATGAGGTTGCTTTCCAACGCGTCCTCGGGCATGCGACATTATTTTGATCCGCGCTTCGCGCTACAAAATAATGCCGCCCCCTGCGGAATGCGTTGGAAAGCAACCTCATTCCTGCCCTAGGGGCACGTACTCCAGGCACCGTTCTCAAACATGTTTTGAGGGCTGATGCAAATTTAGTGGCTCTGCTTTGCCGAGCCCTTATATGGGGAGGCCGGAGCCAAGGCTCCGGCCTCACACAATTCCCTATCAGATTAAGCGAGCGATCAGGGAATCGCACTCCCCCTGCCGAGTTAACGTAGGGCCCGCCCTGGTGTTACTTTTCAGAACACTCCACAGGACGCAAGAAACCCCCGCCGTACGAAGTGCGCAGCGGGGGTTTCTTGCATGTCCGAGGACGTTCTGAAAAGTAACACCAGGGCGGGCCCGAACGAGAACAACCGACTACAGGTCGATGTGCGATTCCTTGATCGGGAACGGCTCGGCGAAGTGGCAGGCGCAGCAGTGACCCGGGGCAACTTCCTTAAACTCGGGAAGCTTCTCGGAGCAGACACCCTGCGCAATCGGGCAGCGCGTGTGGAAACGGCAGCCGGTCGGCGGATCCAGCGGCGACGGCGGATCGCCGGCGAGGATGATGCGCTTGCGGGTCTTCTGGATATCCGGATCGGGCACCGGCACGGCAGACAGCAGCGACTGCGTGTACGGATGGTGGGGCTCGCTGTAGAGCGTCTTCCAGTCAGAAACCTCGACCATCTTACCCAGATACATAACGGCAACGCGATCGGAGATATGCTGCACAACAGACAGGTCGTGGGCAATAAACAGATACGCGGTACCAAACTTGTCCTGCAATTCCTTGAGCAGGTTCAAAACCTGAGCCTGAATGGATACATCCAGAGCGGAAACCGGCTCGTCGCAGATGATCAGCTTAGGCTTCAGAGCAAACGCGCGGGCAATGCCGACACGCTGACGCTGACCGCCGGAGAACTCGTGCGGATAGCGGTTGATGTGCTCGGGGTTCAGACCGACGACGTCCAGCAGCTCGCGGACACGCTCAATGCGCTCTTCCTTAGTGCCCACGCCGTGAATGGTCATGGGCTCGGAGACGATCTCGCCGATGGTCATACGGGGATTCAGCGAAGCATAAGGATCCTGGAAGATAAACTGCATCTCACGACGCATGTCCTTGATCTCATGCTTGCTCATCTCGGCAACATCTTTGCCCTGGAAGAACACCTTGCCGGCGGTCGGCTTGGTCAGACGCATGATAGTGCGGCCCGTGGTGGATTTACCGCAACCAGACTCGCCAACCAGACCAAAGGTCTCGCCAGGATAAATCTCAAAAGAGATGTCGTTTACAGCAGAGACGACGCGCTTGGAAAAACGCTTGGCGAACATGCCGGACTCTGCGGGAAACTCCTTGGAGAGGTGCTCGACCTTCAGCAGTGGAGTGCGCTCGTTATTGTCTGCCATTTACGCCTCGCCTCCCTTCTTGGAATCCTTGCGCGTACGGGACGTCTCAGGAGCGTTCTTGAGGAACTCGGGGTCACCGGAATAGTGGCACGCAGAATAGTGACCGGACTCGGTGACAACGCGCTCAGGGCGCTGCTTGCGGCACTTGTCCGTCGCGTAGGGGCAACGAGGAGAGAAGACGCAGCCCTCAGGCAGGTTCATGAGCGAAGGCGGGTTGCCGTGAATCGGCGTCAGCGGCTTCTTCTCTTCGATTGCCTGCTCCGGGATGGAGCGGATAAGACCCCAGGTGTAGGGGTGGCGGCTCTCGTAGAAGATTTCCTCAGCAGTGCCGAACTCAACGGGGCGGCCGGCGTACATAACCATGATCTTATCGGCCATATCGGCGACAACACCCAGGTCATGGGTAATCATGATGATGGCGTTGCCGTTCTTCTCCTGCATCTCCTGCATGAGCTCGATAATCTGAGCCTGGATGGTAACGTCCAGGGCAGTCGTGGGC
>CABSNX010000086.1 GCA_902479205.1 uncultured Collinsella sp.
AGGCTATTCGTCGGCAGCGTCAGATGTGTATAAGAGACAGATGCTCGCCAGCTCGATGAAAGCGTCAAGGCGGCCGACAGCGCCAGTGCCACGCTGAAGGATGCCCAGGGAAAGCTCGATGCAGCCAAGACCGACGCCGAGGACAAGTCGAAGGTCCTTGATGCCGCAAAGCAGGCGGCAGCTGACGCGCAGGCCAAGCTCGAGGCAGCCCAGAAGGCAGCCGCCAACGCAACGCCGGAGGAAATCAAGGTCGCCGAGCAGGCTGCCGCAGATGCGCAGGCCGCTCTGGACCAAGCAAAGGCTGCGAAGGCCACTGCCGATTCCGCGCTCGCCGATGCCCAGCAGGCTCAGAACGCCGCGCAGAGCGCTTACGACGAGGCGGCAGGCACGCTGGCTTCCGCCCAGCAGGAAAAGAACGCCGCGGATGGTAAGGTAGTCGCGGCACAGACAGCGTATGACAGCGCACAAGCCGATTTGGCGGCCGCAAAGGCAGGCGCCGAGGGCCCGGAGTATGACGCCGCCCAGGCAAAGGTCGATGCTGCCCAAAGCGCACTCGACCAGGCGAAACGGCAGCAGGCGACTGCCGAAGCAGGCCTTTCTCAGGCAAATAGCGACGTTGAATCCAAGCAGGACGCCCTCACCGGCGCCGAAAGCGAGCTCGAAGCCAAGAAGCAGACAGTCGCAGCAGCCGAAAAAGATGTAACGGCAGCCCAGACGAAAGCCGATGCGGCGCAATCGGAGTTGACCTCGGCAAAGCAGGCACATGCTGCCGAACTGGAGAAGGCAAAGGCCGCTCAGAAACAAGTCGACCAGGCAAAAGCCGAGAAGGAGCAGGCAGACAAGGCGCTCGAAACTGCCAAGGCAAACCAGGCGGCCGCCGATCAAGCCGTTGTCGATGCACAGAAAGCATACGATACGTGCAAGGCAGCAACCGATAAGGCAACGACGGCGGAGGCGCAGAGCGTCATCGGCTTCTACCAGTTCATCGGTGCCAACGACGCTGCAAACACCATCTATAGGCAGAGCGATAAAAACCCGACGACCATTGGCGATAAAAAAGACGGCACGTCACTCGACAACGCCAAGCTATCGTTTAACAAGCTGCGCGAGATTAACGAATACCGTGCAAGCGTTGGATTGAGTGAGCTTAGGGTGACGGCCGAGCAAATGGCAATCGCTCAATCCGACTCCAATTACTCTGACAAAACGCTAGGTCACTCAGATTACGCCATTTGTGAAAATGCCGCCTGGAACTTCAGCACGAAAGAAAACATCGCGCACCAATGGGTCGATGATGAAAAGGGGATATTTGACGAGGCTGCAGCGAAAGCCGGCCTTGGCAACGTTGCCCCCAAAGATGCTTGGGATACTTTCTGGAGCCACAAAACCGAATTCGAAAAGCACGGGGCAGACTTTGGCACCGTCGGCCACTATTTGAATATCGTACAACCTAACGCCAAAACCATGGGATACGGCATCAACTCGCGCGGAACCCTTTGGCCGTATGTGTTCGTCTTGGAGATCGACAACAATTACGGTTCGCACGAGAAAGAATACTCGATCGATGAACTCGAGAATCTCTTTGATCAGTATCAGCTGAGCCTCTCCAAAGCTAGCGAAAAACTCGCCGCCGCAAAGACGGACCTTGAGCAAAAGCGCAGCACAGCGGCATCGAAAGCCGATGCCGTAAAGGCAGCTGAAACCCTCGTCGCTCAAAAGCAGGAAGGCATTGTTGCCGCGAATAGCGACCTTGCCGCCAAGAACGACAGCGTAGCAAGTGCCGCCGCCGCTGTTGCCCTAGCAAAGCAGAATCTCGCCAAGGCAAACGGAAAAGTTGCCGAAGCCGAAGACCAGGTCAAAGCCGCCCAAAGCAACGTGGCGACCGCAGAGCAGGTCGTCAACCAGAAGCGCGCCGAGCTTAAGGCATCGCAAGAGCAAGCCGCTCAGAGTCAGAAGAAGGTTGATGACGCCAAGGCAGAGACTCTCGTAAAGCAGCAGGCTCTGCAAGATGCAAAGAAGGAACTTGCCAAGTATTCAGCCGATGTTGCTGCGGCTCAGGAGAAAGCCGACGAGGCCCATCAGGCGCTTGATGAAGCCACGGCAGCCCAGACGTCTGCCCGGAGCGCTCTCGAAAAGGCGAAGCTCGACGAGACCGCCAAGAAGCAGGCCCTCGACACCGCGAAGGACAACGCCGAGGCCAAGGCGGCGAACGCGGAGCACGCCGCGAGCAATCTGACCACGGCGAAAAACGACTTTGCTTCAAAGAAGGCCCGTGCCGACGCCCTGAGCAATGCAGCCGATAATCTTGCCACCGCCGAGGCGGCCAAGAAGGAGGCCGACGCAGCAGTTACCGATGCCGGAGTCGCCCTTGGTGCGGCAAATGATGCCATCACGAACGCCGAGCAGGCGGTCGAGAATTCTCAGGCCGCATCGGATGCCGCTGTCGCTACCCTCGGAAAGCTCAAGTCCATCAACGTCGAAAACGGCATTGCTACTGGCTCTGACGCAAACGCGAACGATACGCTCAATGCCCTCTTTGCCAAGTGCGTCGCCGCCAAGCAGGCAGAACATAACGCAAAGGCCGCACTTGATGCCGCTCAGGCAGACCTTGATGCTGCGACGCCCGCCTACACCGCAGCGCTCAATGCCTACAACGAGGCGAAGGCAAAACGCGTAGCCGCCGAGCAAGCCCTGAAGGACGAGATCGCCCGCCAGGAGCAAGAGGCGGCGAAGGCCGAGCAGGCCAAGATCACGCAGGCTGCCGCTAAGCCGGTTACTGGAAAGCCGTCTGCCGGCAACGCCAGGACGGCCGCCAACTCGGCACTTCCCACCACAGGCGACAATGCCGCGCTCGCCGGTGAGACGTTTGTCATCGGAGGTGTCGTGCTCGTAGCCGCCGGCGTCTTTCTGACTGACAAGAAGCGTCGTCAGGAGTAAGGATTTCGGGAGGACGGCTTCTCCTCCCTCCCACCGCTTCGCAAACCCTGCCCAACATGCGCCGGGGCGCCCATCACGCGGGCGCCCCGGCGTTTTACGTTGTATGCCCGGGGCATCTGCTCCGAGATTGTCTTGATCTGTAACAACTAGGACCCAAACATCGATCTTACTGTTACAGATCAAGACGTTCGGGTTACCCTCGAATGGTTTGTCTTGATCTGTAACAGTTACTCGGTAAAACGGGGTCTAGATGTTACAGATCGAGACGTTAGTTTTCGGCCGATTTCTATGTCTTGATCTGTAACAGTTAGAGGTCATATTTCCCTGCTAGATGTTACAGATTGAGACATTGAGTTTCCTGCCAACTGTTTATCTTGATCCGTAACAGCTATGGTTCAAAAACCGATCCAGATGTTACAGATTGAGATGTTTGACAGAGACGGCCACCGATTGAGCTGCCACCCTCATCTGTAATGAAAAGTCATACATTCCAACTATTACTAGACACCCCCAGGGGGTATGGGTGTATAGTATCGGCAGGTTAACAATTCCAACACCGAACCACGGAAAGGAGAAGCCATGGCTCAAGATAAGTTCGACGTGGGCGGCATGACATGCGCCGCCTGCCAGGCGCACGTGGACCGTGCTGTGAGCAAGCTCGACGGCGTCGAGAACGTCGCGGTCAACCTACTCGTCGGTTCCATGATGGTCGACTATGACCCCGCTCAGGTCTCCCCCGACGATATCTGCACCGCCGTCGACCGTGCCGGCTACTCGGCCTCGCCCGTCGATGCGGGCACCGGTGCCGCCGGCTCAAGCGGCAGCACGCAAGCCAGGTCCGGCGCCGCCCACATGGAGTCGCCCACCAAAAAATTGGAGGCCGCCGCCTCTGCCATGCGCGCCCGCCTCATCATCTCGATCGTTTTCCTCGTCCCACTGTTCTACATAGGCATGGGACACATGCTTGGTTGGCCGCTGCCCGGCATTTTCACCGACCATACCCACAGCATGACGCTCGCCCTCACCGAGCTCGTCCTGCTCATCCCCATCGTCTATGTCAACGACGCGTACTTTATCAACGGGTTTAAATCACTCGCGCACGGCGCACCCACCATGGACGCCCTCATCGCCGTGGGCGCCACCGCTTCCGTCGCCTGGTCGCTCTACGCCATGTTCATCATGGCCGACCAGCTGGCCACAGGTCAGGTGCACGAGGCAATGATGACAAGCATGGACAACCTGTATTTTGAGAGCGCCGGCACGATCCTGTCGCTCGTCACCGTGGGCAAATACCTCGAGACGCGCAGCAAGTCCAAAACCGGCGGCGCCATCGAGGCGCTGATCGACCTGGCGCCCAAGACCGCGACCGTCGTGGCAGAGGACGGCAGCGAGACCACCGTCGACGTCGACAGCATCCTTCCCGGTCAAGTCTTGCGCGTGCGCCCCGGCGAGTCCATCCCCGTCGATGGCGTGGTGCTCGAGGGCAGCTCGGCCGTGGACGAGAGCGCGCTCACCGGCGAGTCCATCCCCGTGGAAAAGACCGCCGGCGACACCGTCAACGCCGCCACGGTCAACCGCACCGGCTCGTTTACCTTCCGTGCCACACGCGTGGGCGCCGACACGTCGCTCGCCAAGATTATCCAGCTCGTCGAGGACGCCAATGCCACCAAGGCGCCCATCGCCCGCCTGGCCGACAACGTCGCCGGCGTGTTCGTGCCCGTGGTGTTTGCGATCTCGGCCGTGACCTTTGTGGCGTGGATGGCGCTGACCGGCAGCGTGAACGAGGCACTCACCTCCGCCGTGGCCGTGTTGGTGATCAGCTGCCCGTGCGCGCTGGGCCTGGCCACGCCCGTCGCTATTATGGTGGGCACCGGCAAGGGCGCCGAGATGGGCATTCTGTTTAAGAGCGCCGAAGCGCTGGAGAACCTGCGCAGCGTGGGCACCGTGGTGCTCGACAAGACGGGCACAGTCACCCGCGGCAAGCCTGCCGTGACCGACATTGTGGTTGCCGCGCGCGCCGACGGCTCGCCTGCCATGAGCGAAAAGGCGCTGCTCAAGCTGGCCGCCGCGTTGGAGCGCTCAAGCGAGCACCCGCTGGCCGAGGCGATTATGGCCGAGTGCGAGGCGCGCGGAATTGTCGCGCGCATGGTCGAGGACTTTGCCGCCGTGTCCGGTCGTGGCGTTACGGCGCGCGAGGGACATAATGTCATCGCAGCCGGCAACGTGCGTCTGATGGACGAGCTGGGCGCAAAGGTGCCCGCCGACCTTGCCGAACAGCTCGCCGCCGAGGGCAAGACGCCGCTGTTCTTTGCCAAGAACGGCGAGCTCGTCGGTACCATCGCCGTGGCTGACGAGGTCAAAGAGACGAGCGCCGAGGCCATCGCCGCGCTCCGCAAGCTCGGCGTCGACGTGCGCATGCTCACCGGCGACAACCGCGTGACGGCCGAGGCCATCGCCTGCCGCGTGGGACTCACCAGCGAACAGGTTATCGCCGACGTCCTGCCCGCTGACAAGGAACGCCACGTGCGCGAACTGCAGGATGCGGGCGGCAAGGTCGCCATGGTGGGCGACGGCATCAACGACTCCCCCGCCCTGGCGCGCGCCGACGTGGGCCTTGCGATCGGCACCGGCGCCGACATCGCCAAGGAGGGAGCAGATGTGGTGCTCATGCGCAGCGACCTCATGGACGTCGCCCGCGCCATCGAGCTTTCGCGCGCCACGATCCGCAACATCAAGCAGGACCTGTTCTGGGCACTGTTCTACAACGGCATCGGCATTCCGCTCGCCGCGGGCGTGTTCTTCCCGCTCACGGGATGGCAACTCTCGCCGATGTTTGGCGCCGCGGCCATGAGTCTGTCGAGCGTCTGCGTCGTAAGCAATGCCCTGCGCCTGCGAACCTTTAAGCCGAAAGTGGCAAAATAGGCTCACCATTACGTCCATTTAGAACGGGTTTTCCAGGTGCCCGAGATTGACCTGAAAGAAGAGCGACGCGTACTTTGGTACGCGAGCGACGGCTTGAAGTTCAAGGTCGGGCACCTGGGAAAGCCGACACAACAGAGAGGAATATCCATGCGTTTCACAATTAAGACTTCCGGCCTCATGTGCGGCCATTGCGACGCCACCGTCGAGACGGCGTTGCTCAACGTGGCCGGCGTGACCGACGCCGACGCCGATCACGAGACCCAGACCGTCCAGGTGGAGTGCGCCGACACCGTGACTGCCGAGCAGCTCGCCGCCGCCGTCGAGGCCGCGGGCGAGAAGTTCCACGCCCTTTCGGTGACCGCCGCGTAGCAGCTGCCGCACCAACAGGCACCACTGCCGACTGACATAGCCGCCCAGCAACCACCGCTCAACCAGCCCTTCAGAAGTTGCGGTGAAATAGTTCCTGTTTTAGCGCTTCAAGCCTGCAAACAAGAACTATTTCACCGCAACTGACGGGGGCACCCGGAAGATCGACCAGAAACGAGGACCCGCCATGATGGCAGACCACAAATCGGTGACCCGCATGCTCAAGACGGCGCGCGGCCAGATCGACGGCATCTTGCGGATGGTCGATGAGGACCGTTATTGCGTCGATATTTCCACGCAGCTCATGGCCACGCAGGCACTCCTCGCGCGCATTAACGCCGACGTGCTCAAGGCGCATATCGAGGGCTGCGTGACTTCGGCAATCGAATCGGGCGACGAAGACCTCAAGGCCGCCAAGCTCGCCGAGATCGAACGCGTTGTCGACAAGCTCTCCAAGTAATTGGGGCATTGGGGACAGACTTCTTTACACCGTCTTGGTGTTCCGGGGACAGGTATGTTTGCACCGCATTGGTGTAGATTAACCTGTCCCCCTTGCTCTAAATCGGGTATAAAGGCGTGCAGCATATCGAACGAAAGGCAATTTGCATGAATGACTTTATGAAGGGTCGCAATGGCGCCGATGAACTCACCATCGTAATGGGTTTTGCCGGCATCATCATCGCGATGATCGGATCGATAGCCCGCATCCAGTGGCTCAGCTGGATCGCCATCGCCGTCATCGTAATTGGCGTGCTGCGCGGCCTGTCCAAAAACATCGATGCACGTCGCAAGGAGAACGAGACCTTTGTCGCCGCAACTGCCAATGTTCCCGGCTTGGGCAAGTTCGTCGCCAGCTTGGGCGGCGGGGCCGCAGCGGCCAGCACCTCACGCGCGGCCGGAACGAGCAAGGAAGACTTTGAGCGTGCCAAGCGCACGGCCAAGAAGATGTGGAAGGGTCGCAAGACCACGGCATATCTCAAGTGCCCCAACTGCGGCCAGATGCTCTCCGTCCCCAAGGGCAAAGGCAAGATCCGCGTCACTTGCCCCAAGTGCCACGCCAAGATGGAGACGCGCTCGTAGCCGCCATACCATGGGACAGAAAAAGCCGAGGCCTCGCGCTGAGGCCTCGGCTTTTTGCATGGAGCGACATCATTCGATAAGGCTGTCGCCCCGTCACACCAGCGCTTACGCTACGCCATCGCGAGCGAGCTCCTCTGCCAGGGCTTCTGCCGGCATGGCCATAATCGCGTCGAGCTCGGCGTCAACCTCGGGGATGCGCTTGACCTTTAGCTTGCGCACCAGGTCACCGCGACACATCACATGCATCGGTTCACGCAGAGCGCACAGGTCATCGAGCGGGTTCTCGCGCGTCACCAAAATGTCGGCCGCCTTGCCGCACTCGATCGTACCGGTCTCGTCGCCCAGGCCCAGCAGCTCGGCATTGACCTGCGTGGCCGTATGCAGCGCAAACGCATTGCTCACGCTCACGTACTTGGCAAAATAGGTCACCTCGCGCCACATGTCGTACTGCGTCACGAACGGGCAGCTCGAGTCCGTGCCAAGGCCTACCT
>CABSNX010000087.1 GCA_902479205.1 uncultured Collinsella sp.
TCAGATGTGTATAAGAGACAGTACCCGCGCCGAGATGCGTCGCCTGACCCGCATCGAGAACGTGGGTCTCGAGGCCAAGCAGGCGCTCATCAGCGCCAACCTGCGTCTGGTCGTCTCCATCGCCAAGCGCTATGTCGGCCGCGGCATGCTGTTCCTGGACCTGATCCAGGAGGGCAACCTCGGTCTGATCCGCGCCGTCGAGAAGTTCGACTACCAGAAGGGCTTTAAGTTCTCCACGTACGCCACGTGGTGGATCCGCCAGGCCATCACGCGTGCTATCGCCGACCAGGCCCGTACTATCCGTATTCCCGTGCACATGGTCGAGACCATCAACAAGCTCGTCCGCGTGCAGCGCCAACTTCTCCAGGACTTGGGTCGCGACCCGACCCCCGAGGAGATTGGTGCCGAGATGGACATGAGTGCCGATCGCGTCCGCGAGATCCAGAAGATTTCGCAGGAGCCCGTGTCGCTCGAGACCCCCATCGGCGAGGAAGAGGATTCCCAGCTGGGCGACTTCATCGAGGACTCCCAGGCTATCGTTCCGCCCGATGCCGCCAGCTTCTCCATGCTGCAGGAGCAGCTCACCCAGGTGCTCGACTCACTTGCCGATCGTGAGCGCAAGGTTATCGAGTTGCGCTTTGGCCTTGTCGACGGACATCCCCGCACGCTCGAGGAAGTCGGCCGCGAGTTTGGCGTCACGCGCGAGCGCATCCGCCAGATCGAGTCCAAGACCCTGGCCAAGCTTCGTCATCCCAGCCGCAGCAGCAAGCTCAAAGACTACATCGAGTCTTAACCTCGCAAGCAAGAAGCGCCCTCAAGCACATCCGCTTGGGGGCGCTTTTATGTAGTCATTGGGGACGTCCCCAATGACTAGGTCGGAAAAATTCTCAAAAAAGTTCTTGCCCTAAGCTGATTCGTCCGTATAATAAACTTCGTTGCTTGAGAGCACGCACCTATTCCTCGGTAGCTCAATGGTAGAGCACGCGGCTGTTAACCGCGCTGTTGTAGGTTCGAGTCCTACCCGGGGAGCCAGAATTTCTCAGCCCATTCTGCTGGGCTTTTAAATTCCTCGGTAGCTCAATGGTAGAGCACGCGGCTGTTAACCGCGCTGTTGTAGGTTCGAGTCCTACCCGGGGAGCCAGGTTGTAAAACCCGTCGCTTATGCGGCGGGTTTTTTCATGCCGCGATCGCCTGGCGCGAACGTTGCCATATCAACATTTCGTGTCGAGGATGTAATCCCGCGACCCACCACCTCAACATGGCGCGCTCGTTGTAGAATATTGCAATGATTGCTCCCACGAGATGGTGCCGCGAGCACCAGATAAGGAGATTCTTGTGTCTGAGACCATTAACGGCAGCCTGAGCGTCTCGAACGACGTTATTGCCGATATTGCCGGTTATGCCGCGATGACGTGCTATGGCGTCGTCGGCATGGCCGAACAGCTCCAGGGCGCCGAGAGCGTGCGCCTGCTTGCCGGTCAGCGCCTCCGCAAGGGCGTGCTTGTCTCCGCCGACGAGAACGGCCTTACGGTCGATCTTCACGTCGTGCTCGAGAACGGCGTCAACATGAAGTCCGTCTGCCACAATCTTTCGAGCTCCGTTGCCTTCACCCTGCAGGAGATCGCCCAGATCGATCCCGCCAGCCTTAAGATCGGCATCCACATCGACGCGCTCAAGAGCCGTCTGAACTAGCATCCGAAAACGGAGATTCAAATACCCATGATTGCAAAGACCATTCGCACCTGTTTTCCGATCGCTGCGGCTGCCGTTTCCGACAAGGCCGAGGAGATCAACAAGCTCAACGTCTTCCCCGTACCCGACGGCGACACCGGCACCAACATGTCGCTCACGCTCGCCTCGGTGACCAAGGAGCTTTCCGCCCTTCCCGCCGATGCCGACATGGAGGCCATCGCCGGCGCCATCACGCACGGCTCCCTGATGGGTGCCCGCGGCAACTCCGGCGTCATCACCTCGCAGATCCTGCGCGGTGTTGCCGAGGGTCTCGTTTCTGCCGATGAGCCCATCACGTCCGCCAACATCGCCTTCGCCTTCCGTCGCGCCGTCAAGGTCGCCTTCCAGGCTGTCCGTAAACCCATCGAGGGCACGATTCTCACGGTCCTGCGAGATGTTTCGACCAAGGCCGACGAGTGCGAAAAGAAGAAGTTCTCGGCCGAGGATGCGCTCGATGCCATCGTCGTCGAGGCCTATCAGTCCGTCGCCCGCACGCCCGACCTGCTGCCCGTTCTGAAGGAGAACGGCGTGGTCGACTCTGGCGCCTTTGGCTTTGCCATCTTCCTGGAGAACTTTGTTGCCGCCGCGCTTGGCCGCAGCACCGTTGTCGAGGATTTCTCCGCCACGTTTGATTCCGCTGGCTCTGCTCGCGACGCGGCCCTCGGTCGCGTTGAGATCGAGGCCAACGACGACTGGGAGGGCTCGGAGTTCCGCTACTGCAACGAGTTCCTCTTTAAGGCCGACGCCCCGTTTGACGAGGACGAGTGCCTTAAGTTCCTGGGCTCCATGGGCGACTGCGAGCTGCTCGTGGGTGCCTACCCCGACTACAAGATTCACGTGCACTCCAATACCCCCAACCTGGTGCTCGAGCACATGCTGCAGCTTGGTCAGATCTACGAGGTCTTTATCCACAACATGGAGATGGAGGCCCACGACCGTACCGCCAAGATTCATGAGGACCAGGAAAAGGCTGCCGAACCTGTCAAGGCTTTGGGCTTTGTCGCCGTTGCCGCCGGTTCCGGTGAGGCCGACATCCTCAAGTCCCTCGGCGTTGACGTGATCGTCTCGGGTGGTCAGACCATGAACCCCTCGACCGCCGACCTGCTGGGCGCCGTCGACCAGGTCAACGCGACCTCGGTCATCATCCTGCCCAATAACGGCAACATCCGCATGGCTGCCGAGGCCGCTGCCTCTGCCTGCACCGACAAGAAGGTCGCCGTCGTTCCCACTAAGACCGTTCCGCAGGCCTTCTCCGCGCTGTTCGCTGTCCTGCCCGATTCCGAGCTCGAGGACGCCGTCGCCGCTATGGTCGACGCCATCAGCGAGGTCCGCGATGGCGAGGTCACCCGTGCCGTGCGCGATTCCAGCGCCTCTGACGGCTCTCCGATTCACTCCGGTGATGTCATGGGTATCATTGCCGGCTCCATCGACGTGGTCGGCTCCGATGTGAAGCAGGTCACGCTCGATTGCATCAACCGCATGCAGGAGGAAGAGGAGGGCGACGCACTGACGATTCTGGCCGGCGAGGAGCTGTCCGATGAGGCCTTCCAGGAGATCGTCGACGCCATCGAGGAGGCTCAGCCCGACCTGGAGATCGACGCCCATCGTGGCGAGCAGCCGCTCTATCCCGTGATCTTCTCGATCGAGTAGGCATCTACCCATGTCCGAGCTGTGCTCCGTGCCGCGCGCCTCGGAGCGCTTTGCCCAGAGCAATGCGCTCGACGAGGATATCGCGCGACTCAAATATGTTTCGGGTAAACGTGAGGAGGCCCTTCGCCGTCTGGGAATTCGGACGGTGGGGGACCTCCTTCTCCATATCCCTCACCGATATCTCGACTTTACGCGCTCCTGGTCCATCGAGATGGCTCCCATCGGTACCGTGTGCACGATTGTCGCCACGGTCGATCGTATCGTTCAAAAGCAGCCCCGCCCGCGTATGCAGGTGACCGAGGTCTCGCTGGTGGACGAGACGGGCGTGCTGCAGGTCGCCTTTTTCCGTCAGCCCTGGATTGCCCAGCAGTTCAAGCAAGGCGACCGCCTGGCCGTGATGGGTAAGGTCGAGTTTGCCTACGGCTTTAAGCAGATGGCCTCGCCGCATTTCGAAAAGCTCGAGGATGGGCGTGCCGCGGGCACCATACTGCCGGTCCATTATGTGAGCGATGGCGTGAGCCAGGCGTGGATGCGCCGCATCGTAAGCGGCGCGCTCGAGGTTGTCGGCAATCCCTTCGACCCGATTCCCGCACGCTTACGCGTCAAGCGCCACCTGATGAGCAATGCTCGTGCGCTGCGCTCAATTCACTTTCCATCGAGCATGGCCGAGCGCGATATCGCGCGCGCACGGCTTGCCTACGAGGAGTGCCTCTACCTTCAGCTGGCGCTGCGTCTGCGCAACGACGCTGGCATGGTCGAGGTCGTTCCCTACGCCCACACCGCGGGCGAGCATCTGGCCGCGCTTAAGCAGGCCCTCCCGTTTTCGCTGAGCGACGAGCAGGAAGCCGCATTTCAAGACATCCTGCACGACATGTGCGATGGCGGGCGCGTGATGAACCGCCTGCTGCTGGGCGACGTCGGTACCGGCAAGACGGCCGTCGCCGCCTGCGCGCTGGCTGTCGCGGCCGATTCGGGTACCCAGTCCTGCGTTATGGCGCCTACGGGCGTGCTGGCGCGCCAATATGCCGATAAGACCGGCCCCTTGCTCTCGCAGGCTGGCATGTCCTGGGCGCTCCTGACGGGTGCCACGCCGGCGGTCGAGCGCGAGCAGATCCATACCCAGCTGGAATCGGGCGGGCTCGACGTGCTCTTTGGAACCCACGCAGTCCTTTCGGATGACGTGGCGTTTAAGCACCTGTCGCTTGTCGTCATTGACGAGCAGCACCGCTTCGGTGTGGGCCAGCGCAATGCCCTGCGTGCCAAGGGGCCGGGTGCCGACCTGCTCGTTATGACGGCCACGCCGATCCCGCGCACGTTGGCGCTCTCGGTCTACGGTGACCTGGACACGAGCATCATCCGCCATCGACCTGTTCCGGGGGCGGGCGTTACGACGCGCGTGCTCACCGAGTCGAGCCTCGATTTGGCCTACGGTGCCATCCGCGAGGCGTATGAAAAGGGCCAGCAGGCTTACGTGATCTGCCCGCTTGTGGAGCCGAGTGACTCGGCCGATGAGCTGGAAGACGTACCCGGTATCGCCCGCGACGACGAGGGCCGCGTGACCGTGCCTGTACCGCTGCACGATACGGCAACCGAGCTCGAACGACTGCGTCTGGCCCTGCCGGGACTTACCATTGAGCGCCTTCACGGCCGCATGCCGGCGGGGGAGAAGGACCGCGTGATCGATGCCTTCAAGCACGGCGAGATCGACGTGCTCGTCTCGACCACGGTGGTCGAGGTAGGCGTCGACGTGCCCAACGCCACCGTCATGGTCATCGAGA
Organism: uncultured Collinsella sp.; assembly: GCA_902479205.1. Lineage (GTDB taxonomy): Bacteria > Actinomycetota > Coriobacteriia > Coriobacteriales > Coriobacteriaceae > Collinsella. Next base: position 5,160 of record CABSNX010000087.1, read on the forward strand.
ACGGTGAGCGCTTTGGCTTGGCGGCCCTGCACCAGTTGCGCGGTCGCGTGGGCCGCGGCAGCGTGTCGGGCACCTGCCTGGTCATGACGCACTCCAAGGGCAATGGCGGCGTCTCGGCGGCACAAGACCGCCTCCAGTCGCTCGAGAAGACCTCGGATGGCTTTACGCTCGCCCAGATGGACCTGCGTCTGCGCCACGAGGGCGAGATCCTGGGCTACCGCCAGCACGGCGGCGTGACCCTGCGCTTTGTGGACCTGGACGCCGACGAGGATCTTATCGAATGGGCCCATTTGGACGCGGTCGAGCTCTTGCGGTATGCTTGCAACCTTGACTCCGTGGCGACGCGCCCCTTGCGCGACGCGGTCGCCATGCGTTATCGACATATCTTTAAGGAGGTCAGCGGAGGATGAGAATCATCGGCGGTGAATGGCGCGGCCGCAAGATCGAAGAGCCGCGTGGGCGCGATGTCACCCGTCCCACGACCGATCGCGTGCGCGAGGCATGCGCGTCCATGGTCATGTCGGCGTTCGACTTCGATCTGGACGAGGTCCGCGTGCTGGACGCCTTTGGCGGTTCCGGCGCCCTGGGAATCGAGATGCTCTCGCGTGGCGCCCGCTCGCTCACCACGTTCGAGATCGATCGCAATGCCGCCCGTCTGATCACCAAGAATATCGAGTCGCTGTGCCGCGACCGCTCGCGTTGGCGTGTCGTTACCGGCGATGTGCTGGCGAGTGCCTCGCGCGGCCGTGTGCCGGGTGGTCCCTTTGATCTGATCTTGCTCGACCCGCCCTATGCCTTTGGCGCCGAGCCGGTCGAGGAGCTGCTGCAAAATCTTTCCCAGCAGGGACTGCTGGCGCCCGGGGCCTTTGCCCTGTTTGAGCATGCCGCAGCCGATACAGGTGCTCATCCGGCTGGTTTTAAGACCGTGCGAGAGAAGCGCTATGGCATTACCTCGGTTGACTTGCTGCGCTGGGTGGCCGAGGACGAGAACGATCATGCTGACGAGAATGAAAATGACGAGGATGCGCCTTCGGAGGACACCCATGAATGACACCATCAACCGCGTGATCGTCCCGGGCACCTTCGATCCCATCACCTTTGGCCATATCGACGTGATCCGCCGAGCTCGCCGTATCTTTCCCAGCGTGATCGTCGCCGTGGCCGAATCGCAGGGTAAAAACGGCGTGGGTACCACCTTTATGCTCGACGAGCGCGTGGCGCTGGCCCGCGAGGCCCTCGGTGATTTGGACGGCGTCGAGGTGCTGCCCTTCACCGGCCTGCTGGTCGACTTTGCACGTGAACAGAGGGCGGGTGCCGTCGTTAAGGGTCTGCGCGCCATGACCGACTTTGAGTACGAGTTGCAGCAGGCCGACCTCAACTATCGCCTGGATAGCGAGCTGGAGTCCATCTTTGTCATGAGTGCTCCGCAGTACGGCTATATCTCGAGTTCGGTGGTGCGCCAGATCGCGTCGCTTGGCAGCGACGTGTCGACGTTTGTGCCGCCCAACGTGGTCGAAGCACTCAAACATCGCTTTTCGTGACGTTTTTTATTGCCTGGTGGCATGTGGTAAACTAACACGATGATATGTTACCTATGAAAGGAGACCGGATGCCGGGCGAGAATTTTCCTGGCGACAGGATCGTGAGTCTTGTCGACGAGCTCGAGGGGCTCATCGAAGAGGCTAAGACGCCGTTCGGCAAGAACGCCCAGATGAAGGTTATCGACGCCGACGTCTTCTTTAACATCCTCGATGAGATCCGCATGAGCTATCCCGAGGAGTGGCAGAAGTCCCGCCGTATCCTCAAAGAGCGCGAGGAGCTTATGGCCTCCGCCGCCGCTCAGGCCGATTCCATCATTGCCGATGCTCAGCAGCAGGCGCTCACCATTGCCGGTGAGCAGGAGATCGTCCGCTTAGCCCAGCAGCAGGCCGACGACATCCGCGACCGTGCCCAGCAGTACGAGCGCGAGACGCGTTATGCCGCCGAGGATTACGCCGAGCAGGTCTTTACGCACCTCGAGGAGAACCTTAAGAGTCTGACCGGCACCGTCACTCGTTGCCGTCAGCAGCTCAACGAGGGCGCCGCCCAGCAGAACGGTCAGTGGTAATGGCTGAGTTCCCGAGTGTAACCGTCGATCTTTCCGAGCAGCTCGAGTTTCCCGGAGACTCTTATCCGCTGACCGGCAAGGTCGATGTCGCCACCTACACGGTGGGCGAGAAGGAGTACCAGCTGCAGGACGGCATTTCCTACGACGTGGTCTTTACCAACGCCGGTACCGGTGTTCTGCTTTCGGGCATGGTCCGCGCTCACGCCACCGGCGAGTGCGATCGCTGCCTGGAGCCCGCATCGTTTGATATCGCAGGCGAGATCGAGGAGTTCTACCTCTTTAACGAGCCCGAGGACCCCGAGGCCTACGAAGACGGCTACGAGTTGCTGGGCGAGGATCGCATTGTCGATCTGGGCGAGCCCATCAACGACGCGGTCGTCATGGACCTGTCTCTTATACACATCTGACGCTGCCGACGAATAGCCTTGTGTA
>CABSNX010000088.1 GCA_902479205.1 uncultured Collinsella sp.
CGGTCTCGTGGGCTCGGAGATGTGTATAAGAGACAGCCCCGATACCCAGACCATCAACAGGCACCAACCAAACACGCCATCAATAAGTTGCGGTGAAATAGTTCCCGTTTAACCCCTCAAGACGGCCAAACAGGAACTATTCCACCGCAACTTCCCCTTTTTGGTTCAAACAAACCTGGCCTTTGTATCAATAATGGAAACGTCACAGGTGGAGCATAAGTCAGCGAAAGCCCGCCAGAGCGAGCAAGGTGACGTGAAAGAGGAGGGCATAGGCCTTTTGGCCATGCCCGACGATTGAACGTCAGATTGCCGCTCTGGCGGGCTTGCAGCGTCGAGTGGTTCCGGCGTTTGGTAAAACGCCGGAACACAAGAGCGCCCCCTCCCGCGCACGGAACGGGAGGGGGCTAAAGGTAGGAGTCTACCGGTGGGTTGACCCCACCGGACAGACGATGACCAGATGATCCTTTACAGGATCGTCAAGGTTTCCGTGGGGTACCCGTTGGGTACTTAGATCAACACGCAAGCGACGGTCAGGATGATGGCGCAGACGACGGAGAGCGCGACGATGAGCTTAAGGGCAAACTTGAGCCAGGTCGTCCACTCGATCTTGGCCAGGGCGAGACCGCCCATGATGGCGCCGGAGGTCGGGGTGAACAGGTTCACGACACCGATGGCGGCGGAGAAGATCATGACCATGACCTCAGGCGAGAAGCCAAGCTTAACAGCCAGCGGTCCCATGATGGGCATGGAGACGGTGGCCATACCGGAGGTCGAGGGGATCAGGAAGGACAGGCCGAAGTAGACCAGGAAGCTCATGGGAGCGAAGATCACGCCGGACAGGCCAGCCAGGGCATTGGCGGCAGCGTCGAGGACGAAGACGTCGAGGCCGGTGTTAGCCATGAGGACGGAGATACCACGGGCGAGGGCGATGACGAGAACAACGGACATCATGTCGGCAGCGCCGGTGATGAAGGTGTTAACGATCTGCTTCTCGGACAGGCCACCGATGATACCGATCAGGACGGCCATGAGGAAGAACCAGGTGGAAGCCTCGTCGAAGTACCACTGGCCAATGGGCAGGCCGGTGATCAGGGCAGACCAGCCCTGGACGACGGCATTACCGTCGGCGTCGTAGACAGCGCCAGCGTCGAAGAAGTTGGCGACGCCCTCGTTGAGGTCGGCCAGCGGAATGAAGCCGACGATCATGACGACGAAGGTGAAGGCGAAGGCGATCAGAACACCCTTCTGTCGACCGGTGAGCTTGACCTCCTTGTGGACCTCGGAAGCAGCCTTGCCGTGAGCCTCTTCGGCGTCCTTGAGCTCCTGCATCGACAGGATGGTGGAACCCTTGTCAGCCTTGACCTTCTTGGCATAGTTCATCACGAAGACAATGGACATAGCGGTAGTGACAATCCACAGGACGGCACCAAGGCCGATGATGATGGACTGGTTGACCTCAATGCCAACGCCGGTCAGAGCGTCGACGGCAGCGCCGACGGCGAACGGGTTAACCGTGGAGCCCAGGCAGCCGCAGCCAGCGCCGAGCAGGACGGTAGCGGCGCCGACCATGGGGTCGAAGCCAGCGGCCATCATGGTAGCGGCGAGCAGGGCGTAGAAGGGAACGGTCTCCTCGCACATACCATAGGTGGTACCACCGAGGGAGAAGATGAGCATCAGCACGGGAATGAGCATGATCTCGTTACCCTTAAGCTTCTGCACCAGGACGGCGATACCGTTGTCCAGAGCGCCGGTCTCGGTCATCATGCCGAGGAAGCCGCCCAGGATCATAACGAAGAGGCAGACGGGCAGAGCGTCAGCGAAGCCCTTAATCGGGGCGGTGCAGAAATCGCTCAGACGGGCGGCAGTAACCGCGCCGCCGGACGTGCCGGAGACGATAACGGTAATCACTGCAACAATTGCCAGCAGAGCTAGAAGAATGGTGAACGATGAAGGCATACCGCGCTTTTTCTTAGCGGTCTCAGTCATGGTTCTCATCCCCCCTTCATAAATCATTTAACTTTCTCGCGCGAAGCGGATCTTCCGTGCCGTGCCCACCGCCCGACGCGAGATATTTACCAGACAAAGCCGCTCGGGGTGTGCAGCAATACACCCCGAGCGAGATGCTAGATGCTCTTACTTGAGCGTGGCGTACATGACAGCCTTGATGGTGTGCATGCGGTTCTCGGCCTCGTCGAAGACCTTGGAAGCGGGGCTCTCGAAGACCTCGTCGGTGACCTCCTGCTCGGTGATGCCGAACTGCTCGCACTTCTCGGCGCCAATCGTGGTGTTGGTGTCGTGGAAGCTAGGCAGGCAGTGCAGGAAGATGGCACCCGGGTTGGCCATAGCCATGACCTCGGAGGTAACGCGATACGGGGTGAGCTGAGCGATGCGCTCGGCCCAGACCTCGTCGGGCTCGCCCATGGAGACCCACACATCGGTGTAGATAACGTCGGCACCGGTGACGCCGTCCTTGACGTCAGTGGTCAGCTTGATGGTGCAGCCGTTAGCCTCGGCGATGGGCTTGCAGGCCTCGATGACGTCGTCAGCGGGCATGCACTCCTCGGGGCCGCAGGCCACGAAGTTCATGCCGAGCTTGGAGCAGACAACCATGAGGGAGCGAGCGACATTGTTCTTGCAGTCGCCCATGAAGACGAGGGTCTTGCCCTTGATGTCGTAGTTGAAGTTCTCCTGGACGGTCAGGATGTCGGCGAGCATCTGGGTGGGGTGCCACTCGGTGGTCAGGCCGTTCCAGACGGGCACGCCGGACTTAGCAGCGAGCTCCTCGACGTCGTCCTGGGCAAAGCCACGGAACTCGATACCGTCATACATGCGGCCGAGAACGCGAGCGGTGTCCTCGATGGACTCCTTCTTGCCCATCTGCGACGAACCGGGATCGAGGTAGGTCACGCCCATGCCCAGATCCATGCCGCCGACCTCGAAGGCGCAGCGGGTGCGAGTGGAGGTCTTCTGGAAGAGCAGGACGATGTTCTTGCCCTCGAGATAGCGGTGCGGAACGCCAGCGCGCTTCATGTCCTTGAAGTTCTTGGAGAGCTTGAGCAGGTACTCGATCTCCTCGGTGGTGAGGTCGAGAAGCTTGAGGAAGCTACGGCCGGAGAGGTTAACACCCATGGTTCGTTTCCTTTCGAAAAAATGAATTACGTAAGTATTAGTGTTGCCCGTTTGACGGGCGAAACCGGTGCGGTTGTAGGGGGACCGCACCGGAAACGGAAAGACTTAGAGGTCCTCGCGCCAGAAGGGCATGCTCATGCAGCGCGGGCCGCCACGGCCGCGGGAGAGCTCGGCGGAGGGCACGACGAGAAGGTCCAGGCCCTCCTTGTACAGCACGTCGTTGGTGACGGTGTTGCGGGCGTAGACGCAGATCTTGCCGGGCTCGACGCACAGGGTGTTGGAGCCGTCGTTCCACTGCTCGCGGGAGGCCGCGATCGGGTCGCCGCCGCCGCAGGGGATCAGCTTGACCTGGTCGACGCCGGTGGCGTCCTCCAGGACGTGCTCGAGGGTGTCCTCGATCAGGCGGATGTTCACGTCGCCCGGGTTCTTGCCGGCGGTCAGCTCGTAGACGCGCAGGGTGCCCATGATGGCGGGGTGGATCGTGAACTTATCGACGTCGATCTGGGTGAAGACCGTGTCGAGGTGCATGAAGGCGCGCGAGACCGGGATGTCGAAGGCCAGGATGCGCTCGACCTTGGAGTCGGAGTTCCAGAAGATGTTCTGGGCCATGACGTCGATAGCGGCGGCCTGGGTGCGCTGGGAGATGCCGACGGCGAGGGTCTTCTCGTTGATGTTCAGCACGTCGCCGCCCTCGGTGTGGAACTGGCAGTCGCGGCGGAAGTACAGGGAGACGTCCTTGTAGTCGGGGTGGTACTTGAAGACGTACTTGCCGTACAGGGTCTCGCGGTTGCGGGTGACCGAGTACATGCGGTTGAGGTTGACGCCCTCGCCGACGACCGCGAACGGGTCGCGGGTGAAGTAGAGGTTGGGCATCGGGTCGATGATCAGGTCGGACTCGGACTCGGAGTTGACCAGGGAGTCGAGGGTCGTGGACGCCGTGAGGGGCAGGTCGATCTCGGCCTTGGTCATGCCGGCCATGGTCTTCTTGACGAACTCGAGGTTGTCCTCGATGGAGTCCAGCTTCTCGCGGACGATCTGCGGCATGTGCTGGCCGCGGATGCCGGCCTCGGCGATGTACTGGTCGGTGAACTCGGCGCGGGCGCCGGGGACCTGGTCGAACACCTCGGCGACGAGGTTCTCGAGGTAGAGGACCTCCACGCCCTGGTCCCTCAGGATCTGGGCGAAGGTGTCGTGCTCCTGCTGTGCGACCTCCAGGAACGGGACGTCGTCGAACAGGAGTCGCTCGAGCTCGTCGGGCGGCAGGTTGAGGAGCTCGTCGCCGGGACGGTGCAGGCAGACCTTCCTGAGCTTGCCGATCTCGGAAGGCACGTGCAGACCTTTCGTCATGGCCTCCTACCTTTCTTTCGGGCCCTTGTCAGGGCCGATTCGTTAGCGCCCCTCCGTGTGAGGCGTTATTGCTGACGACGTATTTATATCCAAAATCAGTCCATACTTCCACCTCGCCCCCGAACGGTTTTATATGAGGGGTGAACGGCATACACATATACTTCACGCATGGCACACTTTGATTTAATAAAGTTTATTTACGTGCTTAAACGCGTTTTCAATCCAGATAGCAAATGGAACTAAACTTTATTAAACCACCCTCAAATTGCATATTTCCAATAAAGCTATGAATAGAATTAGCGATTCATACCGCGTCTCAACCATTTTCATTTTTATTCAGAAAAAAGTTTGTCCTATTCATTTCTGGTAACAAATTACCGTTTACCAGACGCTTGATACCGTTCACCGGAAGCTCAGTATAAGGCCCATCGGATACCGGCTCGCCTTACGGCCTCATTTGTAACAACTTGACTTCTCGGTATAAAAATACAGACCCGCTCCCCTCTTGGGAAACGGGTCAGTTATCGATAATCGTAGACAGATTTGAGCGGCTTTGAGAGCCGTCGGAATCCTAGCAATCGAACTCCGCCAGTGCCTCGTCCAAAAGCCTCAGACCCTCGCGCAGAACGTCCTCGCTCGCGCAGTAGCCCAGGCGTGCGCCGCAGGGAAGCTCAAAGCGGCTACCGGGAACCAACAGCACTCCCCTCTCGGCCAGCAGGCGCTTGCAGAACTCCTCGTCGTCCTCGGGAATATCAAGCTTGATAAACGAGGTAGACACGCCCTGCGGGGCCGTCCAGGAAACGCGATGCTGCGTATCAATCCAAGCCTGCGCGATATCGCGGTTTCCAAACACGATCTTGCGGTTGCGCTCGAGGATCTTGTCCTTGTGCTTGAGCACATAGGTCGCCAGGGCGTCGTTGAACACGCCGCCGCAAATCATGGTGTAGTCGCGGTACGTGCGAATGCGGTTAGATACCTCTTCGTCTGCCACAACCCAGCCCACGCGGGCCGCAGGCGTCGAATAGGTCTTGGACACCGAGTTGGTGACGATGGCCTTCTCGTACACATCGGCCATCGACAAAAAGTCCTCAGTGTTCTCAAGCGGCAGATACACCTCGTCGCACAGCACATAGGCGCCAACCGAGCGGGCGATCTCGGCAATCTGGCCGAGCGTATCGGCATCAAGCACCGTACCGATGGGGTTCGATGCGTTGTTGATGCAGATGAGCTTCGTGTTGGGGCGCACCGAGCGCTTGAGCTCCTCGATATCGGGTTTCCATCCGAGCTCCTCGCGAAGCTCCCAATACTCGACCTCGGCGCCGAGCGTACGCGGGATCTCATAGAGCGGCGCATAGGTAGGCCACTCGGCGATAACGTGGTCGCCGGGCTCGACTACAGCCATGATGGCGTTGAGATTGGCGCCCGTGCAGCCATTGGTCTGCAGAATGTGATCGGGATTGACCTCGCGACGATACAGCTTGGCAACCTCGGCCTTAAACTCCGGCGAACCCTCGATCCAGCCGTAGTTCATCTTCTCGCGATCCAGGCGCTCGTAGAACGTGGCGCCGTCCTGTTCGTCGAGCGCGCGAAGCTCGCCCATGGTCAGCGACGAGATCGTCGACTGGGCAATGTCCCACGTAGCGCTCTTCTCCCAAACGTTGAGCCATTCCTCAACGCCAATTGTCTTGATATCCATGACTAAGCTCCAATCGCTAGAACACGGGGATGATGCCGGCAAAGGTCATGGGAATCGAGATGATGCCCAAAAGGCAAAGAAGCCGACACCGTTGGGGTATCAACGTGACCGCCTCTAGACATAATGGACACCTTATCTGATGCTAATTTAGCTTATTAGACAAGAATGGGGCGGTGCGAAAACCCGCACCGCCCCATTGGGAGACATCTAATGGCAGCTAGATGTTTGTATTAAGACCCGTACGGATCTTTGAAAACCTTAGAGGTCCTCGCGCCAGAAGGGCATGCTCATGCAGCGCGGGCCGCCACGGCCGCGGGAGAGCTCGGCGGAGGGCACGACGAGAAGGTCCAGGCCCTCCTTGTACAGCACGTCGTTGGTGACGGTGTTGCGGGCGTAGACGCAGATCTTGCCGGGCTCGACGCACAGGGTGTTGGAGCCGTCGTTCCACTGCTCGCGGGAGGCCGCGATCGGGTCGCCGCCGCCGCAGGGGATCAGCTTGACCTGGTCGACGCCGGTGGCGTCCTCCAGGACGTGCTCGAGGGTGTCCTCGATCAGGCGGATGTTCACGTCGCCCGGGTTCTTGCCGGCGGTCAGCTCGTAGACGCGCAGGGTGCCCATGATGGCGGGGTGGATCGTGAACTTATCGACGTCGATCTGGGTGAAGACCGTGTCGAGGTGCATGAAGGCGCGCGAGACCGGGATGTCGAAGGCCAGGATGCGCTCGACCTTGGAGTCGGAGTTCCAGAAGATGTTCTGGGCCATGACGTCGATAGCGGCGGCCTGGGTGCGCTGGGAGATGCCGACGGCGAGGGTCTTCTCGTTGATGTTCAGCACGTCGCCGCCCTCGGTGTGGAACTGGCAGTCGCGGCGGAAGTACAGGGAGACGTCCTTGTAGTCGGGGTGGTACTTGAAGACGTACTTGCCGTACAGGGTCTCGCGGTTGCGGGTGACCGAGTACATGCGGTTGAGGTTGACGCCCTCGCCGACGACCGCGAACGGGTCGCGGGTGAAGTAGAGGTTGGGCATCGGGTCGATGATCAGGTCGGACTCGGACTCGGAGTTGACCAGGGAGTCGAGGGTCGTGGACGCCGTGAGGGGCAGGTCGATCTCGGCCTTGGTCATGCCGGCCATGGTCTTCTTGACGAACTCGAGGTTGTCCTCGATGGAGTCCAGCTTCTCGCGGACGATCTGCGGCATGTGCTGGCCGCGGATGCCGGCCTCGGCGATGTACTGGTCGGTGAACTCGGCGCGGGCGCCGGGGACCTGGTCGAACACCTCGGCGACGAGGTTCTCGAGGTAGAGGACCTCCACGCCCTGGTCCCTCAGGATCTGGGCGAAGGTGTCGTGCTCCTGCTGTGCGACCTCCAGGAACGGGACGTCGTCGAACAGGAGTCGCTCGAGCTCGTCGGGCGGCAGGTTGAGGAGCTCGTCGCCGGGACGGTGCAGGCAGACCTTCCTGAGCTTGCCGATCTCGGAAGGCACGTGCAGACCTTTCGTCATGGCCTCCTACCTTTCTTTCGGGCC
>CABSNX010000089.1 GCA_902479205.1 uncultured Collinsella sp.
ATCTACACAAGGCTATTCGTCGGCAGCGTCAGATGTGTATAAGAGACAGAAGACGATCAGATACATCGCAAACGGAATCAGGAAGAAGAGCATCTGGGCGACACCGCGCGAAATACCCGTGCGGACGCTGTCGTAATCCTTCTCCTGCGCATCGTGAGAGAGTTCGGTATAGAGTGCCGTCGAAAGCGAGGCGGCGATCAGCGCATAGGGCAATGTGTACCACAGGCGCGCATATGCGATAACGGAAGGGCCGGTCTCGGGCTGCACCACCAGCGCGGCGGCATTGGTAATGGAGGTCGAGACAAACATGCACACCGTGGCGAGCAGCGTCGGGATACCAAGCGCGATCGTCTGTCGCAGCGCGGGATCCTTAAAGTCGATATGGATATGAGGATGCACGCCATGCTTGCCAAGCGCGGGAATCTGACAGGCCATCTGGACAAAGACGCCGAGGGTCGTACCAGCTGCGATCAAGATAATACCGGCCTGCCCGCCAAATTGTGCAGACACAGGAGCAAAGCCCATAAAGCTGGCGATGACGATAACATTGTTGAGAACCGGGGCAAACGTCGACCAGAAGTAGTCGCGGTGTGCGTTGAGAACGCCCGAAAACACCGAGCCCAAGCCATAAAACAGAATTTGAATAGCAAAGAAGCGGAACATGAACGCAGCGGTATCCATGCTGCCGCCATCGCCCGAAAGGAACGACTGCGTCCAAATAAAGCCGGGAGCAAACACGGTGCCCAGCAGCGAGATACCGCCCAGCACCAGAAGCAGAATACCGAGCAGGTTGCCGACATACTCGTTCGATGCCTCGCGACCCTGCTCGCGCCTCACACCCATATACACCGGCAAAAACGCCGTAACGAGCATGCCGCCCATCACGAGCTCGTAGAGCATGTTGGGCAGGTTGTTGGCAACCTGATAGGAGGACGAGAGCAGCGACATACCGATGGCGGCCGCCATGGCCCACGTGCGGATAAACCCGGTGACGCGCGACACGATGGTCAACACGGTCATGAGGCCAGCAGAGCGACCAACCGTGGAGTAGTCCGACGAACCCATATCGTCTACGTCGTCCTGAGAGTCCTCATGAACCTCATCTTGTGGCGGCAAATCGTCCACGACGGCAAAGGAGCCGGTCATCGCAAAGGGATCGTCAACCAAAACGGCGTCATCGGCAGGTGCGACGTCATCGCTGTTCGGCATGTTGTTACCGGATACGGCATCATCATCGAATATGGCATGGTCGCCAAACACCGTGTCAACTTCTTTGGCGGCGACGGTTCGGGCAGAAAACGACAGAGGGTCCCAGTCGTCATCACCGTCGATGGCCACGCCCTCGACGGGATCGGTCGAACCAAGCGGCGACCATTCGTCATCCGAAAGAAGCGGTTCGCCATCATCATGAGCCGCGGGCTTGGCGGAACGAGCGGCAGGAGCGCTCTGCGGTGTGCTCTTTCCCTGGGCTGCCATCAAAAACACCGCCGTCTCATCGGGACGCGGCACACAAGGAGCCTCGGAGGCGATTGGCTTCACGCTGGCGCTCGATTGAGCGGCGGCCAAAAAGACAGCCGTCTCATCGGGACGAGCCGAAGAAAGAACCGTACGGGGAAGCGCCGTGCCGGCACCGGCGGCACGCAAGTACACGGCCGTCTCGCCCGGGTCAGCGGCAGCGGACCAGGCGTTTCGAATCTCGTTATCGAACGAAGCGGCCTCGGGCGCGGGCGTCTGAGGAGCCGACCCTTTTGCAAAGTGAGCTCCGCGCTTTGATTCTTCCTGCGGCATCGCTCAGTCCTCTCTCGTGATCGGGGCAACTGTCGCCCCGCAAAATGCAACTAAGTCATCGGGAGCAAGCTCAAGCTGATAGCCGCGCTTGCCACCCGAGATAAAAATGGTATCCCAAAGGACGCATGTCTCATCGATCAGCGTCCGGAAGCGCTTTTTCATACCGACCGGGCTGCAACCGCCGCGGACATACCCCGTCGCGGCAAGCAAATCTTTGACATGCATCATGGTCAGCGACTTTTCGCCTGCGGCGCGCGCGGCGGCCTTGAGGTCGAGCTCGTCGGCAACAGGAATGCAGCACACGACATGGTCGTTGGACGGCGTCGTGCAGACCAGGGTCTTAAATCCCTGACCGGGCTCCTCGCCAAGCTGCTCGGAAATCGCGACGCCCAGACCCGACGATTCATCGCCATCGTCTTCGTACGTATGGAGAACATAGGAGATGCCGGCGCTTTCCAGCTCGCGCATCGCATTGGTTTTTGGCGTCTTAACAGCCTTTGCCATGGCACATCCTTTCCCTCGCAGAGCGACGCAAGGATTAAGTATAGGGCCAATTCCGCCGCATATGCCATCTCGACACACAGAAGCGCCACCGAATCAGAAGGAATCGGTGGCGCGTCGGTACTACAACGTCTCTTTACTGTGCGTCGAGCTGCGCCTGACGCTCACGGTCACGCTTGAGCAGCGGCGCCAAGAACTTGCCCGTGTAGCTCTGCGAACATGCCGCGACTTGCTCCGGCGTGCCTGAGACCACGACGGTTCCGCCGCCATTGCCGCCCTCGGGGCCCATATCGATCAGGCGGTCGGCAACCTTGATGACATCAAGGTTGTGCTCGATCACCAGAACCGTGTTGCCCGCATCGACCAGGCGCTGCAACACGTCGAGCAGCTGGCGAACATCCTCAAAATGAAGGCCGGTTGTGGGCTCGTCCAAAATGTAGAATGTCTTGCCTGTCTGACGACGATGAAGCTCCTTGGCGAGCTTCACGCGCTGCGCCTCGCCGCCCGAAAGCGTCGTAGCGGGCTGGCCCAAGCTCACGTAGCCCAGACCCACGTCATATAAGGTCTGCAGTTTGCGCTTAATCTGCGGGATATTCCCAAAGAAAGCCAGTGCTTCGGTGACACTCATGTCGAGCACGTCCGAGATTGTCTTGCCGCGGTAGGTAACCTCGAGTGTCTCGCGGTTATAACGTTTGCCGCCACATACCTCACAGGGGACATAGATATCGGGAAGGAAGTGCATCTCGATCTTAATCTGGCCATCGCCCTTGCACGCCTCGCAGCGACCGCCGCTTACGTTAAAGGAGAAACGTCCCGGCGAGTAGCCGCGCGCCTTCGACTCCGGCGTGCTTGCAAATAGCGCACGCAGATCATCCCACAGGCCAATATAGGTCGCAGGGTTCGAACGCGGCGTGCGACCGATCGGTGACTGGTCGATATCGATTACCTTATCGATGCACTCAATGCCCTCAATCTTCTTGTACGGCCCCACGGGACGCGTCGAACGATGGATGGCATTCGTAAGCGCGGGCGCAATCGTATCGGTGACCAGAGAGCTCTTGCCCGATCCCGAAACACCGGTAACGACTGTGAGCGTACCGAACTCAATCTTGGCGGTAACGTTTTTGAGGTTATTAGCGCGGGCGCCCGTGATCTTAAGACAGCCGCGGCCGGGCTTGCGGCGCTCATCGGGCACGCGGATCATCCGCTTGCCGGTCAAATAAGCACCTGTCATGGACTCGGGGCATGCCATGATATCGGCAGGCGTTCCCGCGGCGACCACGTGTCCGCCGTTAACGCCCGCACCGGGACCCATATCGATCACGTAGTCGGCAGCGCGAATTGTATCTTCGTCGTGCTCGACGACGATAACGGTATTACCGATATCGCGCAAGCGCTCGAGCGTCTTGATCAGGCGCTCGTTATCGCGTTGGTGGAGACCGATCGACGGCTCGTCCAGAATGTACAGAACGCCCATGAGGCCGGCGCCGATCTGCGTTGCCAGGCGAATGCGCTGGGCCTCACCGCCGGAAAGCGTCGCCGAGGCGCGATCGAGCGTCAGATAGTCGAGTCCGACATCGACCAGAAAACGCAGGCGCTCCAGGATTTCCTTGACGATGCGCCCGCCGATAAACTGCTGACGCTCGGTAAGCTCCAGGCCCTCAAAAAACTCGAGCGACTCGCGACACGACAGGCAGCAGACATCGTAAATGGACTTGCCGCCCACGGTGACGGCAAGCATCTCGGGACGCAGGCGAGCACCGTGACAGCTCGAGCATGGCTCTTCGCGAATGTATTTCTCCAAGCGAGCTCTGGTGTTCTCGTTCGTCGTCTCGTTGTAGCGCTCGTACAGGATGTTGCGCACGCCCGAGAACTTAGTGTCCCACTGGCTGCGACGCCCATCGAGCTTTTGATAGTCGACCGAAATCTTCGTGTCGCCCATGCCATCCAAAAACGCACGACGCACCCGCGGGGGCAGGTCCTCCCATGGCGTATCGGCACTCACCTTAAAGTGTTTGCAGACCGCAGCAAAAATCTGCGGATAATAGTTGGAATTGCCGAACAGGCTGCCAAAGACTCCGTCGGCAATCGACTTTGAGGGGTCTTCAATCAGCGCCTCGGCATCGACTGTCTTTTTAAAGCCCAGGCCATCGCACTCGGGACATGCACCATAGGGCGCGTTGAATGAGAAATCGCGCGGCTGCAGGTCGTCGATGGAATGCCCGTGCTCCGGGCACGCCAGTGCCAGCGAATACTCCAGCAGCTCGCCCTCGGTTCCCTCGGGAGCGTCGCGGTCGGGCAGCATGTACACGTTCACGTTACCGTGCGCCAGTGCCGTCGCCTGCTCAACGGACTCGGCAATGCGACCCAGGGAGTTCTCTCGAATCACGATACGGTCGACCACGACCTCAATGTCGTGTTTGAACTTCTTGTCCAGGTCGATAGGGTCGTCAAGCGAGCGCACCTCGCCGTCGACGCGCACACGGCTAAAGCCCTCCGCACGCAGGTCCTCAAACAGCTTGGCATATTCGCCCTTGCGTCCACGAACCACCGGCGCCAACACAAACGCGCGACGGCCCTCACCCGCCGCCAGCACCTTATCGGCGACCTGATCGGTCGTCTGACGCTCAATGACGCGACCGCACTCAGGACAGTGCGGCGTTCCCACGCGAGCAAACAGCAGACGCAGATAGTCGTAAATCTCGGTTACGGTGCCCACCGTCGAGCGTGGGTTTTTGGACGTCGTCTTCTGATCGATCGACACAGCCGGCGACAGGCCGTCAATCGAATCCAGATCGGGCTTGTCCATCTGGCCCAAAAACTGACGCGCATAGCTCGAAAGGCTCTCGACGTAACGGCGCTGGCCCTCGGCATAGATGGTATCGAACGCCAGTGAGCTCTTGCCCGATCCGGAAAGACCGGTTATGACCACGAGCTGGTCACGCGGAATGGAAACATCGATATCGCGCAGGTTATGCTCGCGCGCGCCGCGAATAACGATAGAAGAATCAGACATGGAAGCTCCTTGCCTCCTACAACTTCAAATCACACTGACGATGAGTTTAGCGCACTCGACGCGCACAGATGTTCGTAATACAAGATTCGCAGACCTTTTGCGTTGTCTGACGCCGCAGGCCGCACGCTCGGTCCGTACTTTCGAATACTGTCGATCGCCTACCACGCATCATAAATGACTCCCGCTCGCAAACGAGGGTACAATGACGCTCGTGTCACACCGCGGGGCTCCGGCCCCAACATATACAAAGGAGTCAAACATGGGTTGCGAGCACGCACAGGCAGCCGGCGGGCAAACGTCGCCGTCGCAATTTGAGGAAAATACGCTGTCCGAGGTCAAGCGCGTTATCGCCGTGCTTTCCGGCAAGGGCGGCGTCGGCAAGTCATTCGTCACCGGCGCCATCGCCACGGAGCTTTC
This sequence comes from uncultured Collinsella sp., assembly GCA_902479205.1. Taxonomy (GTDB): domain Bacteria; phylum Actinomycetota; class Coriobacteriia; order Coriobacteriales; family Coriobacteriaceae; genus Collinsella. The sequence continues at coordinate 5,723 of CABSNX010000089.1, forward strand.
CCGCCACGGTCACAAGGTCGGCGTCCTCGATGCCGATATTACCGGCCCCTCTATCCCTAAGATGTTCGGTATGAGCGGACGTCACGTTCATGCCCTCGGCAACCTTATGCTGCCCGAAATCTCCGAGCACGGCGTCAAGGTTATGAGCTCTAACCTGCTGCTCCAAAACGAAACCGACCCCGTCCTCTGGCGCGGTCCGGTTATCGCGGGTGCCATCAGGCAGTTCTGGAGCGAAACCTCATGGGGCCCCATCGACTACCTGATGGTCGACATGCCTCCGGGAACGGGCGACGTCGCCCTCACCGTCTTCCAGTCGCTGCCCGTCGATGGCATCGTCATCGTCACGAGCCCGCAGGATCTGGTCTCGATGATCGTCGCCAAGGCGGTCAACATGGCCGAGAAGATGAACGTCCCCATTCTGGGAATCGTCGAAAACATGAGCTATATCGAGTGCCCCGATTGCGGCAAGAAGATCGAGGTCTTTGGCAAGAGCAAGCTCCCCGAGGTCGCCGAGCGTTACAACCTCGAGATCCTAGGGCAGCTTCCCATCAATCCGGCACTCGCCGAGGCTTGCGATAAGGGCGAGGTTGAGACCGCATTGCCCGACGGTATGCTGCCCCAGGCCGTCTCTGCCGTCGAGGCCATTGCCCCGCACGAGACCGCCGAGGCCTAAGTGAACACAAACGCCTCCTATGACGTCTTGGTAATCGGCGGCGGGGCCTCGGGTCTCGCCGCCGCCATTACGGCCGCACGCGCAGGCAAAAGCGCCTGCATCGTTGAGCGCGATGTCGCCTGCGGCCTTAAACTCCTTGCGACCGGCAACGGCCGCTGCAATCTCTCAAACGAATCGATTGATCCTCGGCGGTACAACCACCCCGCTTTCGTCGAATCCGTCATGGGCCCCCAGCCCGAACAAGAGCTCGGCAGTTTCTTCTCCTCGCTAGGCATCATGACGACCTCCGAGGAAGGTCGGCTGTACCCGCGCTCCCTTCGCGCCGAATCGGTGCGCGACGCGCTTCTCAACGCTTGCAATCACCTGGATATCACCTTGATCTGTGGAGCAAACGTCGCCTCGGCATTCAAAGCCCCCGAAGGCTGGGCACTCCAAATAGACCGTCCCGCGCGAGCACTCAAGGCAAAAAAGCACGACGACCGAAAATCGGAACTCCGCTCGCTTCGGAAGGCACTCGCCGACACCCCTCGCACGAACGAGACGCTGCAGGCAAAGGCCGTAATTATCGCTACGGGCGGCAACCCTGCCGACATCGCGAAGACGTTCAATCTTTCCCTCACCCCGCAGCAACCCGTCCTCTGCCCTGTGTCGGCATCGGTCTTCGGCGACCATACTGCGCTCAAGACGCTGGATGGCCTGCGCGTCCGCGCCCGCTTGACGCTCACCCGCAATCACGAGGAACTCTGGCGCGAAGACGGCGAAGTGCTCTTCCGAACCTTTGGCATCTCGGGCGTTGCCGCCTTTAACCTCTCCCGTCGCGTCCAGCGCGGAGACACGATTCTGCTCGACGTTTTCCCCGACCTCTCCAAAGACGAGTTGCTCGATATGCTCAACCAGCGAGTTGAGTTGCTCGGCGGCTTTTCACCCCGCGACCCCCGCTGGCTCGACGGCATGCTCGCCCCGCAGTTCTCTCACGTTGTCTGCACCGCATTCGAACAGTGCCACCCCGGGTCGTACGACGTCATCCATCTGGTCTCAATCCTCAAGCACTTTAAGATGCTCGTCGAGGGAACGACAGAGGAGCATTCGGCCCAGGTCACGCGCGGTGGCGTGCCCATCGAGAGCGTCTCAGCTCCCAACCTCTGCGTGAGCAACGCGGCAGGCGCCCCACTTTACATCTGTGGCGAGGCGCTCGACATCGATGCCGATTGCGGCGGTTTCAACCTTGCGTGGGCTTGGATCTCGGGTATTCGCGCTGCAAGCAGCCTATAGCCGCGCAGTCTA
>CABSNX010000090.1 GCA_902479205.1 uncultured Collinsella sp.
CTCATCCTACGCTGAAGCGGGATGAGATTCCCTTCGCAGTGGCGCTCGGCCCTAGCGCTTCTTCTTGCTCTTCTTCTGCTTGCGCCGCTTGCCCTTGTTATCCTGGGGCTTGTCGGCCTTGTCGCCCCGCTTGGCCTCGGCGGCAGCCTTCTCGGCCTTCATTTTCTTCTTCTTGGTCTCGATGCGGAGCTTTTTGTTAATGCGCGCCTTAAGGAAGGTGCCAAACTGCTCGGCATTGCCGCGGACAAAGGTGTCCTTAGGGATCGTCACGCCCTGGTCGGCGAACATGGCTACAAAGATGCGCTCGCCGTCGAGCACGTGGTCGAGCTTTTCAAACGGGAAGAACTGCGACTTGCCGCTCTTGCCCCAAACCATCAGGCCGTCCTCGTTGGCGGCGACGCGGCGATAGCGGCCACCCATGGACTCGTCGGCCTCGACGGCATCGATAAAGTCGCGGGCGAGGGTGTGGTGCAGGTTTTTGCTCCACCAGGCCAAAAAGGCGCCGAATACGATCAGGACGACGCCAAACTTGATCCAGTTGCCGCCGGCCACCAGCATGCCAATGCCGAGCAGCGCGGCAATTGCCGCGGCGACATACAGCGAGCCGCGACGCCTGGGCGAGGCGACCAGGCGGGCGAAGTCGGTGACCAGGTCGTTTTCATACTGGTACTCGTTGAGGTACAGGATGCCGTCGTCGGCTGCGGCCTGCTTCTCGAGCGCGACCTCGACCTGGTCGGCTGCTTCGGAGGGAACGAGGTTGCTCTCTGCGTCTGCCATGCTCTTTGGACTCCTATCGCGGCGGGCTCGCCGTACGGGTTATTATGAGTGAAGTATGCCGTGCGACCGCATGGCCGTCGCGGCAACAAGACTCAGTATACCCGGGGGAGCACCCATGGAATCGTTGTACCGAAAGTATCGCCCGCTCACCTTCGACTCCGTGGTGGGCCAGCAGCATATCGTCTCGACGCTCGAGCACGCCATCACCGAGGGGCGTCTGTCCCACGCGTACCTGTTCTGCGGACCGCGCGGCACGGGCAAGACCACCATGGCGCGCATTCTGGCCAAGGCGCTACTGTGTCGCAACGCCGAGGCGGCGCGCGCCGAGGGTGCAAGCGGCTGCATGCCCGACGGCACCTGTGAGGAGTGCGAGCTCATCGCCGAGGGCAACCACCCCGATGTCTACGAGCTCGATGCCGCAAGCCGCACGGGCGTGGACAATGTGCGCGAGGAGATCATCAACTCCGTCAACTTTGCCCCGGTGCGCGGCAAGTACAAGATCTATATCATCGACGAGGTTCACATGCTCACGACGGCGGCGTTCAACGCGCTGCTCAAGACGCTCGAGGAGCCGCCGGCGCACGTGATCTTTGTGCTGTGCACCACCGACCCGCAAAAGATTTTGGAGACCATCCTCTCGCGCTGCCAGCGCTTCGATTTTCATCGCATCGGCAACGAGGATATTGAGCATCGCCTGTCCTACGTGTGCGAGCAGGAGGGCTTCGATTACGACGACGAGGCGCTGGCTATCGTGGCGCGTCATGCCAAGGGCGGCATGCGCGACGCGCTCTCCACGCTGGAGCAGCTGAGCGTCTTCGGCAACGGTACCGTGCACGCGGACGATGCCCGCTCGCTTTTGGGCGAAGTTTCGGACCAGATTCTGGGCGAGTTTGCGCGCGCCATCGCCGAGCGTGATATTGCTGAGCTCTATGGGCTCATTCGCGCACAGGTCGAGGAGGGCAATGACCTGCTTGAGCTGACGCGCGACCTGGTGGCGCATGTGCGTGACGTGTATGTGGCCTGCGTTGCCGGTGCCCGTGCCGAGCTGTTTGAGGGCGGGGCCGAGCAGGCCGAGGCGCTTGCTGCCGAGGCTGCTGCCTTTGGCGAGCATCCGGCCGACCGTCTGGCCCGCGTGCTGACGGTGCTCGACGATGCCGCGCTGGAGATGAGGGGCGCGAGCGACGTGCGCCTGGTGCTCGAGATCGCCTGCACGCGCCTGGCACGTCCCGAGGCCGATCTGACCATTGAGGCCCTGGCCGAGCGCGTGGCACGCTTGGAGGCCATGGTTGCCAACGCCGCGGTGCCGGCGAGCGTGGCTGCTGCTCAAGCGAGTGCACCTGCTGCATCCGCACCCGCTGCTGCCCAGCAGCCGACGCTCATTTCGGGCGCCCGCGCTGCCGCTCCTGCGGCGACCGCCGCCCCCGCTGCTACGTCCGCGCATCAGGGTGGCATGCCTTGGGACCGCGGCGCTGCTGTTCCGTCTGCCCAGCCTGCGCCCAAGTCCGCGGCTCCGGCTCCCGCGCCCAAACCTGTAACGCCTGCACCTCAACCCGTTACGGCTCCGGTTCCCGCGTCTGCTGCATCGACCGTGCCGGTGTTCAAGCCCAACAGCGCCGCCCAGGTTGCTGCCGCCGGCGCCGCCGAGACCCCCGCGGTCGAGGATGCCGGCGAGCTCCAGCGCAAATGGGCCGAGGTCGTCGAGCGCGTCAAAGCTCAGCAAGCCTCCTACGCGGCTCTTCTGCTTAACGCCCGCGCCACGGCGGACGACGGCTCTAAGCTTACGGTGTCGTTCCCCACAGCCTTTGCCATCAAGATGCTCGGCCGCGCCGATACGCAGTCGGTGGTCCTGCCGACAGTCAACGCAGTCTTCGGTCGTCGTACCGTCGACTATGTCCTGAATGGGGGTGGCACGCCGGCTCCTCAACATGAGGAGCATTCTCCATCTGCACGGGCTGCGGCATCTGCGGACCTGCAGCCCGTGTCCTCGGCGGCCCCTGTATCCTCGAGCACCAGCGCGACGCAGCCAAAAGCGGCACCGGTGGCGGCACCGACCCCGTCGGCGCCTGAGCCCGCTGCGCCCAAACCGGTTGCTCCGGTCCCCGCGCCCAAGCCCGTTGCCGCGCCTGTGCCCAAGCCATCCGACCTGGCCAAGACCCCCTGGCTGCGCTCCGACAACCCCGCCGGCGCCCCCGCTACGGGTAAGCTCCCGACCGAGCCCGCGCCCCGAGCGCCCGAGCGCGCGTCCGCTCCCAAGACTCAGCCGTCTGCGCAGGCTGCGTCGTGGGAATCCGAGCAGGTGCCCTACGACGACGCCATGGTCGGCGGCTTCGCCGGCGATGCGAGCGGGGAGGATCTTCCTCCGTTCGACGTGCCTGCCGCGGTGCCTGCGCCCAGCCCTGCCGCTTCAGCCGCGGCTCCCGCAGCTGCGACGTCCGCTCCCGCAAGCGATGACGCCCCCGCTGCCCCTTGGGAGTCCAACCCCGGCGCCGGCAGTCCCTTCGGCCACCAGGGCGCAGCCCCGAGCATCCCGCAGACCGAGGATGAGGCCAAAGCCCTCATCCGCAACGTCTTTGGCCAGGCCACCATCTTCAAACCGGTGGAGTAACCGTGCGGGCGGACATACTGCTCACGAAGAGCTCTCTTTGTCCGGGCGCATCTGTATTTCGGACATGTGTAGTGTGGTGCCGCGTATATCGCATTCGAGCAGACAGGCACGTGACGGTCGGCCTAGGATGCTGAGGTCGATACGATATGTCGCATGGCTGTCCGTGTACTCGACTTGCTCGGCGTTGACGGTTGCTCCGATTGTAAATAAAGAGCCCAGTTCGGCATCGACAATCTTGGAGTCCTTTATCTTGACCTTGAACTCTTGGTAGAGGGACGGGCTGTTGTAGTAGACGGTTCGGGTTCCGTCGGTGCACTCATCGGCCGCTTCCCATTTGACGACGGGCTGGTCCGAGCTGGCTATCAGCAGTTCTGCTCCAAAGGCTATGGCATGGGTGATGACAACCAGCAATGCCCAGCCGACAAAGAGATAGAGAACCACATATGCAACGGGGTGTTTTGAGCGGATGTTTTGGAGCGCGTCGGGGGCATTCATGGGGCACCTCCAAATTGCTATCTTTGACAATCAAATTTTACCATGCCGTCATGAGCGCCACCTCGAGCGGCGGTTTAGCATTTTGCTATCTAGCTGGATGCAAAAAATGTCGGGTTCCGGCTCTGCTAGATTTGGTTTGAGACATTATGCAACCTTGCATAATCTTGGGGCGTATCACACTCCAGGACATGTATATCGACTGAGGTAGCACGTCCGCCCCGCTCTCTCGCCGCGCGCCGTGATACGATTTTTGAGTTTGAAAGTCCCGCCGCGCTCCGACTGCCCTTGCAGCTCGGCGTGCGGCCGCACGTAAAGGAGCCATCATGGCCGGTATGAACATGCAGCAGATGATGAAGCAGGCCCGCAAGATGCAGGAGCAGCTTGCCGCCGCGCAGGAGAACCTCAAGTCCCAGACCGTCGACGCCTCTGCCGGCGGCGGTATGGTCAAGGTGACCGTTAACGGCGAGATGGAGCTCGTCAACCTCACTATTGATCCCGATGCGCTCGATCCCGAGGACGTCGATATGCTGCAGGACATGATCATGGCTGCCGTCAACGAGGCCGTTCGCGGCGTCAACGAGCTCGCCAACAAGCAGATGGGCGCCATCACCGGCGGCCTCAACATCCCGGGCATGCCGTTCTAAGACACGTATATATATGAGTGCGAATCACAGTCTGCAAAAACTGCTCGATGAGCTGGGCCGCCTGCCGGGCATTGGTCCCAAGTCGGCCCAGCGCATCGCCTATTACCTGCTCGAGGCCGATGCCGAGGAGGCCCGCCGCCTGGCCGAGGCCATCCTGGAGGTCAAGCAGGAGGTCCACTTTTGCAGCCGCTGCTTTAATTACGCCACCGCTGACGAGTGCTCCATCTGCCAGGACCCGATGCGCGACACCACCCGCATTTGCGTTGTGGGCGAGCCGCGCGACGTCCAGGCGATTGAGCGCACGGGCAGCTACCATGGCCTGTACCATGTGCTGGGCGGCGTGATCAGCCCCATGGACAAGATCGGTCCCGAGCAGCTGCATATCCGCGAGTTGCTGGCGCGCCTGGGCCATGAGGATATCCACGAGGTCATTATCGCCACCAACCCCAATATCGAGGGCGAGACCACGGCGAGCTACCTTGCTCGCACCATCAAGCCACTGGGCGTCGAGGTGTCGCGTCTGGCGAGCGGCCTGCCCGTGGGTGGCGACCTGGAGTATGCCGACGAGCTCACGCTCGGCCGCGCTATCGAGGCCCGCCGCGCGATCTAGGCGGCGTCAGCTCCGCGGCATGTCCCGTCGGCCTGCCGCACGGGGCGCTCATAATTGGGCACGTGTTCATGCATTTGTTGTGCAACAAACATGCTTTTCATCCGCTTATCGCGTGGATGGGTCCACTTGCACCTCGTATTTGCCCATTCGTTGCGCAACCTTTTTGGTTCGCTGATACACTCAAATGTGGATATGAAAGAATGCGCCGCTTTTAAGCGGCGTGTTTTTGTTGGAGGAGAACGCATGCGGCCCGGGGGCACTCAGACAAAGCATGGCGCCGCGGTGCGCATGCGGCGCCGGCTGGGCCTGGCGCCTCGGGCGTATGTGCTGCTGTCTTGCTCGCTCGTACTGGTCATAGCCGGTGTTTCGGCTTATGGCATGACGGTGCCGTCCATGGTACAGGCGCATGCTGCGCGCGAGCTGCATATTGGGCGCAAGGCCAAAAGCGACTTGGGAACGACAACTGGATATGCGTGGGCGAGCGTGGTCGGGCGCACCGTGTTTGGCGTCGATCCCGCGGACGAGGGCGAGCGGGCGTCCAACGAGATCACGCTGGCAAACGGCAAGACCATCGTGCTCACCAACACCAAGGTCATTACGAAGCTTTCCAATAACAGCGTGGCTTCTGTCGTTAACAAGGCGGAGCAGCAGAAGGAGCAGGACACGCAGCAGACGGGTAAGCCCGGCGGCTCGGACGGGTCCGGTTCTGGCACCGGTTCGGCGGGCTCGGACGGCGGTTCCGGTTCGGGTTCCGCCTCTGGCGGTGGATCTTCGAGTGGCGGCTCGACGGACGGCGGTGCCGGCGGCGACACGGACTCGGGTGGTCTCTCGGCTGCCGAGGAGGCGAGCATCCACAATTGGCTCGTGACCAAATGCAACATGCTCGATGACTATGTCGCCCGCGCCAATAGCGCGGTCTCGACCTATAACGCAACAGGCGATACCGGGCCGTGCGATAACCTGGCCAACGATATGTTTGTCATCCGTGCCGAGTTTGGCCGGCAAACGTTTTCTCCCCACTCAAAGTGGTATCGGCAGTACGCCAACCTATGGGGCTGCTACACCAACCTGTGCCAATGGGTGGGGCATTACGGCGATGACGACATTGCGCTCAATAACTTCAACAATAGTCTGGCGGCGATCGCCCTATGATGAACGACCTCGCTTCTACGGCAGCCCAGTCGCTCAACCGCGATCCCATGGTGGGCCTGCGCCTGGCGCGCGTTGGAGGGTTTGAGTCCGCCATTGCGCTGGGCCCGGACGAGCTACCCGTCTACCAGCGTCGATTTGCGATGCTGTTTGCCGACGACGCCACCATGCGCCGTGGCGGCATCGGCCGCGTGACGCGTGCTGTCAATGCCCAGGGCGAGGCCGTGGCGCTCAAGCAGCTCATCTTGCCGACGCGCGACGAGTTCGATGACGACGCCGCTTACGAGGCGTTGGTCGCCAAGTTTAAGGCGGCGTTTCGCGAGGAATACGAATGCCATCGCGCCCTTTCGGGCCTTAAAGGTTTTCCCCGCCTGTATGGATGGGGCGAGGTCGACGGTGTGCCCGCGATTGTCATGGAGTGGGTCGAGGGCGAGACGCTTGCCCGCCTGCGCCCACGCCTTGCCGTGGACGATGCCGGTCGCCTGTCGCCGCTTGTGGCCGCTCGCCTGGGCCGCGACCTGTTCGACCTGCTCTGCCGCATGAACCTGGTGGGGGAGGGCTTTGTCCATCGCGACATCTCGCCGGCCAATATTATGGTTCGCACGGCGCGCCTGCCGCTCGACCAACAACTTGCCGAGGGCACGTTCGATTTGTGCCTCATCGACTTTGGCTCGTCGCTGGCGCTCGAGCCCGCCTCTGCGGTGGCGGGAACCGGCGGCAAGGAGTCCTTTACAGAGCGCTATTCCACGTTGCGCCGAGCGACGGTTGCCTACGCTCCGCCCGAGATGCTCACCGACGATATCCCCGACCTGCGCATGCTTCGCATGTCGCCGGCAATCGACGTGTATGCCGCGGCGAGCACGGTCTATGAGCTCATCGCCGGCGTCGCGCCGTACGAGGTGGCGCCGAGCACTTCGGGCACCTCGGGTTCGCGCAAAAAGACACGCGATATTGCCAGTCCCTATCGTCTCAAGATGGATACGCGCCCCGACTATCCCGCTGGCGCCCATGCGCCCGGTTGCGACCTAACCCAACTGCTCCGGCGTGAGCCCGATGTGGCGCTTGCCGCCGCCGAGCAGGCACAGCAGATGGGGCTCGAGCCAGACTCCGAGGAGCTGCGCGACGCGCTGGCATTTGTCGATGCCCAGTTGTTCGACGTGGTCATGGCTTGCCTGTCGTGTAATCAGGGCGATCGTCCCGAGCCCGCCGCGGTGGAGGCGGCGCTTACAACGTTTTGCGACCACTACGCGCAAAACGTCGGTCGCTCGCTTCGCGGCGAGCCGCTCACGCCCTGTCCCATGGACGCGTCCGGCCGCGTGGTCCGTCGAGCTGCGATGATCG
>CABSNX010000091.1 GCA_902479205.1 uncultured Collinsella sp.
AGATACTGATCGGTCTCGTGGGCTCGGAGATGTGTATAAGAGACAGGTATGCGTACCGTGGTGCTGGGCGGCGAGCTCAAGCCCGAGACCGAGGCACTCGTTGGCCCCGATGCCTTGGCAACCTTAGACCGCTACAACTTCAATTGTGGCTTTTGGGGTTCTAACGGCATTGCCGCCGAGCAGGGCTTTACGGCGCCCGATATCGAGGAAGCGCAAGTAAAGCGTATCTCGATGCGCCATACGGCCAAGCGCTTCGTAATCTCGGACGCCAGCAAATTTGGCATGGTGGCGCCCGTCAAGTTCGCGGACTTCCGCGACGCAACGATTATTACCGCAGGCGGGGTCCCCGCCAAGTACCGGGCAATGGACAACGTCATCACGGTCTAGCAAGCAGGGGCAGGCTAAGGCCAAAACCACCACGAAGGTTCCTGTCCCCATTGTGGTGGTTAGTAACGAAAACCGAGTAGTTCTCTCAATAGAAAAGCGGCAACGTCCATCACGGGCGTTGCCGCTTTCGTTGTCTGCCGGTTTGTCTAAGTTTGTAACAACTGGACCGTTAAAAGTGGGCTAGGTGTTACAGATTGAGATACTTCCGAACCGCGCCGTCTCTTTGTCTCAATCTGTAACAGCTGGGACGGATTTTGCCGAGTTATTGTTACAGATTAAGATTTTCCCTTGAGGGGGATTCGAATGTCTCGATCTGTAACAGTTAGACCGGAAAATGGGTTCTAGCTGTTACAGATCGAGACGTTTTGGGACCGCGACTGAGCCACTGCGGCAAAACCACCACAAAGGTGTCTGTCGACACTGTAGTGGTTTTGACGTTTGCCCAGATAAAACCTACCAAAATAAAACTGTCCCTTTTTGGCAGGTTTTAGGGCTCCCAGGGGCAGGGGGCTTCGATGTGGATGTGCTCGCCGGTAACGGGATGCGTAAAGGACACGCTGTGGGCGTGGAGCATCAATCCACAGGGGCGCGGCGTGCCGTACAGGTCGTCGCCAACCAGGGGGTGATGCTCGCTGGCCAGGTGCACGCGAATCTGATGCTTGCGGCCGGTGAGCAGCTCGACATCGATATACGAACGCGTGGGCAGGCCTCGGCGGCTCTTAAGGCGCTTGAGCACCTTCACGCGCGTCTGGGACGGCTTGCCGCTGGCGCCGACGCGCATCTTGCGGCTGTCGTGGCGGTCGCGGGCGATGGGCTTGTCGATGAGCTTCTCGTTCCAGTCGATCTTGCCCTCGGCGAGCGCCAGATAGTGCTTTTCGAATGCGTGGTCGATGACCATCTGATCAAAGGCAGGCTGCGTCTGCTTGTCGAGCGAAAACAGCACCACGCCGGTGGTGTTGCGGTCCAGGCGGTTGAGCGGCTGCATGTCAGTCGCGGCAAAGCCGTCGCCCATCGCCAGCAAAAGGTCGCTGGCGTAGTCGGTAAGTGTGCGCTCGCCGGTGCCGTCACCGTGGACGATCATGCCGGCAGGCTTGTCGATGGCCATGAGCCAGGCGTCGCAGTAGAGGACTTGGGGTTCTTCGTTCACGTGTAAGCCTTTCGGTTAGCTAATTCCCACAAACATGCAGCCCGAGGTCGCCCCGCGCAGGCGGGCAGCGGGCTTGCGACCGGCCTGCGCGGCCTCGATGGCGCGACGGACGCGTGCGACGGCGTGGCCAATCTCATCGGGCTCGAGCAGGGTTCCGTCAACCATAAGACGGCGCACGCCGGCATCGAGCAGCTGCGGAACTTGCGGTGTGAGGTCGATGGGGTAGGCGTCGTACAGGCGCGAGCGGCCGTGAATGTCGGTGCGCACGGGCATGACCTTGCCATCGATATTTTTGAGCGACAGCTTGCGGGCGCGCAGGCGGCAATTGGCGCAATCGTGGATACAACCGTTGGCAACCTGCAGGATGCAATGCTCGCTTGTCATGACGCGCGGGCGGCCAAAGACGGTGATGCCCAGAGCCGCGGGCGCGGTGACGCCGAACGAGACAATCTCGTCGAGCGTGATCTCGGGCGAGAGCCAAAACGCACCGGCTCCGCGCTCTGCAAGTGCCTCCATGCAGGGCGTGTTGTGCACCGGCAGGCAAGAGCGGACCTCCGCCGTGGCGCCAACCTGGGCGGCCAGGGCAAGCTCGGAGATGTTGCCGACGGCGACAGTCGCTCCAGCAAGAATCCACGGGTCGATGCGTGCGTGGTCAACGGCGCGGCAGACCTCATCGAGCACGGGTACGATGCCCTGCTCAAACGCATCGGCGGGGGAGAGCTCGGCCGCATCGATCGCGTCGGTGGTCATGTAGATGCGCGTTGCACCCTCCACGCGCGCTGCCTCGGCGGCCTCGAGCGAGGTGACGGTGGCGCAGATCTGCGGCTTGTCGCGGTAATGCTCGGGCATGGGGCGGGAATCACTGGTGACAATCGCCGGCAGCTCGAGCGTGCGGGCGCGCTCCGCGTACGGCGCCAGAGTGGCTTCCTCCAGCGCTTTGCAGGCGGCGGCACGCACCTTGTGCACGGCGGAGAAGCCCATGCCGCAGCCCTCATCGAGTGCTACATCAAAGCTCGCAGCCTCAAAGGGCGAGGAACCCATGCGCCCGACGTGCTCCACCAGATCGGCCGCCTCGACGGCGCGAGTCTTGGCGGCCTCGACGGTAAAGCCGGTGGCGGTGGCGGTGAGCGCGGGGTCGTCGCAGCAGGTGAGCGTAACGGTAAACGGCTCGCCCAGACGCGCCACGACGGACACGTCTACGGCGCGGCGGCGAAGCACATCGCGCTTGAGCGCGGCGCCGGCGGCGTCGATAGCGCGCTGGCTTCGAATCACGCGCACGCGGCAGCCCTCGGGCATGCTGCGTGGCACGCGGCACTCGATGATGTCGCCGGCGGCGGCATCATCGGTAGCGATAGTGGTTAGGAATTGGTCGAACTCATCATCGTGGCGAAGCTCCAGCAGGTCGCCCTTGCCCACGGGCTCAAACAGCTCAATGCGGGCGATGGCGGCGCGGCGACGGCGGTCGTCGGGCTTGAGCCCGCGCACATCGCGGTTGGCCAGGCGGCTACCGAGCACCGTGCCCACGATCTGGCCGCGGTTGTTGGAGCGTTCGTAGCTCATCATCTCGTCGCCCGAGGTGCCGTCTTGGTAGGCGTGCGTAAAGTCGCGGTTAAAGCAACGCTTGAGCTGGCGCTGGCGGGCTGCCTCTTCATCCTTAGAGGTCGAAACATCGGCCAGCATGTCATCAATCTGATGACGATACACGTCGACGATGGAGTACACGTAATCGGGCGCCTTCATGCGGCCCTCGAGCTTGAGCGACGCGGCGCCGGCGTCATACAGACGGCGAACAAGCTGCGACGTGTTGGTGTCGCGCGGGCACAGCGCGCGCTCGCGACCGGCAGGGGAGAGCGAGCAGCCGTTCTCGTCGATCAGCTCGTAAGGCAGGCGACAGGGCTGAGCGCACATGCCGCGGTTGGCCGAGCGGCCCGCCATGGCAAAGCTCGAGAGAAGACACAGGCCCGAGTAGCAAAAGCAGATGGCGCCGTGGCTAAAGACCTCCAGGTCAACGTCGGGCGCGGCGTCGTGGATGGCGGCGATCTCGTCGATGGAAAGCTCGCGCGAGAGGGTCACGCGGTCGGCGCCCTGCTCGCGGCACCAGATAGCCCCACGGTCATCGTGGATGTTCGCCTGGGTCGAGATATGTGTCTCGATGCCGGGCATGGTGCGCTTGACCTCAAAGAACAGGCCCCAGTCCTGGATAATAAAGGCGTCGGCGCCCAGCGTGGAACAGCGGTGGATGAGCTGCAGCACATCGCTCATCTCGGACTGCTTGATGACGATGTTGACCGTGACGTAGACGCGCGAGCCGGCCAGGTGCGCGGCGCGGCAGGCCTGCTCAAAGGCCTCATCGGTAAAGTTGGTTGCCTTGCGGCGGGCGTTAAAGCTGCCCATGCCACAGTAGATGGCGTCTGCCCCGGCAGCGAGCGCGGCGGCAAAGGGCTCCGGGCCTCCGGCGGGGGCCAAGAGCTCGGGTCTGCGGTTGGTGGTTCGACTGGCGGTTGCGGTCATATCCTGCCTTTCAAAATGCTCAGATACTCAAAAGTATAGTGGCGCCGTCGCGATGGGCGATGCCCGCAGCCTAAGCAGGACAAAGTCTTCAGCAGCCTCTCGGGCAAAAATGATCCGTTTTCCTCCGTCCCCAAGGGATCAGTGGGTCAGCCCTCCTTGCGGACCTTTTGCAGATAGCGGTAGACGCTGGGCTCAGAGATGCCAAGCGCGGCGGCGGCGCAGGCAACGGCACCCTTGAGCATAAACACGCTGTTGCTGTTGAGATGGCGGATAACATCGACGCGGTCGCTCTGACCAAGCGACGCTACATCCAGCCCGCGCGCGCTCAGCAGCTCGGAAATGCTGCGGTCGATGAGTTCCTGTGTGGACTCCGAAAGGCTTTCGACCTCGATGGGGGAGGGCTCCGTGCGGACCGGCGCGGCGTCGAAGCAGGCCATAAGCTGCTGGGCCATGGCGTTGATGTTGCGCACAGCCGAAAGATCGGTGTTGACGCACAGCATGCCGACGATCTCGCCATCCTCGTGGATAAAGTACGTTGCGGATTCCAGCGTCTTGCCGCCGGCGCCGCGCCCCTCGTAGCCCGTAATAAACGGCAGGTCGCGATACTTGGGGTCGTGCATAATCTTGAGCGCCAGATCGGTGGCGGGTCCGCCAATCTTGCGGCCGCTCACGATACCGTTGCGAATATCGACGATGGCGTGGTCGGGATCCGAGAAATCGTGCAGGACGATTTCGCTGTTTTTGCCGAGTATCTGCTCCAGGAAATCGACCATCGGCAAAAAGCGACGTACGCTCTCGTTCACGGGCAACTCCTTTGGGTGAAATCGGAAATGTTCATAACAATTTTTTCTCATGGTAACACGGTATCTATTGAGTCGCATATTCGCAGGTACATTGCGTAATATAGACGAGTGGTAGGAATGTGGCGGTAAACGGTCGACCAAAAGAAAAGTTAGATGGTAGTTTAAGTAAACACTTTTCTGACCTGCGTAAACGTTTAATGTCAGCTGAAGAATAGTCTGATAACAAAAAATTATTATTGAGAATAAGAAAATTCTTAAATACGATATTCACCGAAGGCATAACCTCAGCCCCGCACTGCGTCACAATAGAATGTTAGATGCGAAAACAACTACTTCTAGGATTGGTGGTCAAATGGCCCAGGAGACGGTTACGAACGGCACTGAAGCCCTGTTCACTCGCGAAGGCATGCCGCCCGTTAAGGAAATGATCCCGTGTGCCCTTCAGCACGTACTGGCATCGTTTGCCGGCATCATTACCCCGGCGGTCATCATGGCCGGCGTCTACGGCTTTAATAGCCAGCAGAGCACCGACATCATTCAGGTTGCGCTCATTCTTTCGGCACTCGACACAGCCCTTCAGGCCTTCGCTCCCTTCCGTCGCATCGGCGGCGGCCTGCCCATCGTCATGGGCGTCTCGTTCGCGTTCCTGCCGGCCCTTCAGGCCATGGGTGCCTCGGGCTTTAGCTTTGGTGCGCTGCTGGGCGGCGAGATTGTCGGCGGTGCCGTCGCGGCCCTCTTTGGTCTGGCCTACAGCAAGATCAAGTGGCTGTTCCCGCCCGTCGTGACCGGTACGGTCATCTTCTCCATCGGCGTTTCGCTGTATCCCACGGCCGTCAAGTATATGGCCGGCGGTATGGGCACGCCGCTGTGGGGCACCCCGCAGGCATGGTGCGTCGCTCTTATCACGTTCGCCGTGGTCTTTGCGCTCGCCAACTTTGGCAAGGGCACGCTCAAGCTGGGATCCGTGTTCTTTGGCATGATCGTTGGCATGATCGTTTCGATCCCCTTTGGCATGATCGATTTCTCCAGCGTCGCCACCGCTCAGGTCTTCGCCCTTCCCAAGCTCATGCCCTATGCGCTCGAGTTTGATCCCGAGGTCTGCATTACCCTCGCCGTCGTGTTCCCCATGGTTGCCATTCAGGTTATCGGTGACGTCTCCGCCGCCTGCCTGGGCTCCATCGACCGTATGCCCACTGAGCGCGAGCTCTCCGGCGCTATCGTGTCCCAGGGCATCACCTCTATGGTCGGCGGCCTGCTGGGCGGTCTTCCCACCAGCGCCCTTGGCCAGAACGTGGGCATCATCTGTTCCAACAAGGTCGTCAACAAGTGGGTCTTTGTGACCATTGCGGCCGTCTTTGCCATCGCCGGTCTGTTCCCGCAGCTCTCTGCCGTCCTTTCCGCTATCCCGCAGCCCGTCATCGGCGGCGCGACCGTCGGCGTCTTTGGCACCATCACCATGAACGGCGTGCGCATGTTCACCCGCGAGGGCCTCACGCAGCGCACTACCACCATTGTCGGTACCTCCGTCGTCTTTGGCCTGGGTATCTGGATGGCCAGCGGTTGCCTTGCCGGCGAGGGTATGCCCACCTGGGTGTCCACTGTCATCGGCTCCAATGCCGTAACCCCCACCGCCATCATGGCCATTGTCCTTAACCTGATCCTTCCGCAGACGCCGGTCGTGGCTCAGCACATCGATGCTGCCAAGGACGCTGCCGTGGATCTGGTCTTGCCCGAGAGCAAGAAGTAACCAATTCGGTGCTATTCGTCGGCGGACGCATCGCCTCGTCCGCCGACGTCATGCGGTGCCGAGCCGCACTTCAACCGCCCCTTCTGCGTGCGCGATTGTCGAATTACGTTATAGCTAGCTATATTATAGAAAGGTATAATATAGCTAGCTATAACGTAAAGGAAGGATGGCCTATGTTTATCGGAAGAACAGCGGAAATGTCCGAGCTCAATCGACTGTATGGCACGGGCTCCTTTGAGATGCCTGTGATTTACGGCCGTCGTCGTGTGGGCAAAACGCGTCTTATCACTGAGTTCATCCAAGACAAGAAGGCTATTTACTTTCAAGCTCGTCGTACCAATGCAGAGGTAAACCTGCACGGCTTTAGCCAGGCGATACTTGCGGGTTCGGTTGGTGCTGCAGGCGTGTCGTTTCGTAGTTTTGACGAGGCGTTCGATGCATTGGCCACCATGGCTCGCACGGAACGTTTGATTGTCGTGATTGACGAGTATCCCTATCTCGCCCAATCGAATCCCGAGATCAGCTCGTTGCTGCAAGACAAGATTGATCACCTGTACAAAGAGACCAGGCTCATGCTGATTCTATGCGGCTCGTCTCTTTCGTTTATGGAGGAACAGGTGTTGGGCTACGAGAGCCCACTATACGGTAGGCGTACAGCCCAGTTTAAGATCATGCCGCTCGATTTTACGACGACCCTCGGCCTGTGGCGGAGCATGGGTCGCGAAGACGCTGCGGTTTGCTATGGCATGACGGGCGGCATTCCTGCATATATCGAGAAAGTCGATTCTAGCGTATCGCTCAAGGACAACATCAAACGTCTTTTTCTTACTCCTACGGGCTATCTCTTTGAGGAGCCGAGTAACCTGCTGTTGCAAGAGTGCCGCAATCCCGAGCAATATGATGCGATCGTGCAGGCAATTGCTCAGGGGCGCTCGAAGATCTCGGAGATTGCGAGCTCCACGGGAATCC
>CABSNX010000092.1 GCA_902479205.1 uncultured Collinsella sp.
GGCAGCGTCAGATGTGTATAAGAGACAGGGCACTGCTCATCAACGGCGAAGTGCTGCGCCGTCCACGCGCAGCCGAGGACATCGCCATCGCAACCATGGAGCTTGCAGGAAAGCCCCAAAAGCGCAAGCGAGCCTTCTGCCGCTTCTACTGGGGCGAAAAACCTGCGCATATCAGGTAGACGAAAGTCCGCTGCTCGGCGGGAGCCGCCCATATATCATTCCATGCTCAAACATTCTCGCGGGGCGCTCGCATTCCTCCCGCCCACCTCTCACACATATCATTCCATGCTCAAACATTCTCGCTTCGCTTCGCTCGCTGCGAAACTGCGCGTGGAACGATATGTGTGAGAGGTGGGCGGGCGTCTACTCGCTTGAAAACAATAATCAATCTTTCTGATATGCAGATGCGACAAAGGAGCAATCCCTTTGCCGCATCTGCAAACTGCAATTAATTACTTTGGTTCACCTTTGCAGCTTCTAATGTGAGGATCCGGCGCAGCTTGTAGTGCGTAAACGCAGCTGACCGGCCCGACCCGCCTATATATCGTCCCACGCGCAGTTTCGCAGCGAAGCGAGAATGTTTGAGCATGGGATGATATATAGGCGGGTCGGGCCGGTCAGCGGAAAGTACGTAAACGACTAGGATACGCCGCTAGAACCGAAACCGCCAGCTCCTCGGTCGGTTTGGTCTAGTTCGTCTACCTCTACGAGATTGACCGTGGGGACTTCTTGGATGACGAGCTGGGCGATGCGGTCGCCTTTGTTAATCTGGATATTGTTGGTGGGATCCAGGTTGATGAGGATGACCTTAAGCTCACCTCGATAGTGGGCGTCGATGAGGCCGGGCGTGTTGACTATAGACAGGCCCTGCTTAATGGCTAGGCCGCTGCGGGGTTGGACAAAGCCGGCGTAGCCATCGGGCAGTGCAATGGCCAAGCCAGTGGAGACCAATCGGCGCTCAAAGGGCTTGAGGGTGCAGTCTTCGTTGGAGCGGAGGTCAAGGCCGGCATCCGTGGGATGTGCGTAGTTGGGAAGCTCGACCGTGGGATCGAGACGTTTGATGTTAACGGTAATGTTGGACATGAAATCACCTTAGCTTGTCGAGCTCTTGCAAAAACTCATCGACGTCTTTGAAATCGCGATAGACCGAGGCAAAGCGAATGTATGCCACCTTATCGATCTTAGCTAGGCGCTTGAGCACCATATCACCCAGTTCGTGGGACGTAACAGCCGTCAGCGTACGCGAACGCAACTCCACCTCAATATCATCGATGATCTCGTTGAGCTTTTTCGTATCGATATCGCGCTTAATCGTGGCGCGCATCAGGCCGACCAGCAGTTTGTTGCGATCGAACCGCTGCTTTGACCCATCGGACTTGATGACCTCGATAGGATCTTCGCAGCGCTCGAACGTCGTAAAACGATAATTGCACGAACAGCATTCGCGACGACGCTTGATAGTGTTGTTCGACTCCTGCATACGGGAATCGACAACGCGGGTATGTGCCTTGCCGCATTTAGGACAGCGCATGGAACCTCCTCTTAAACGATAACAAGGGTACCATGCGACCGAGCCGAAATCTTACGAACGAGCCGGAACTTTCAGAACTGCACCAGCATCAAGAGAGCCGCGATCGAGGTGATTGACGCTACGAATCATGTCGGAAGTCTCCTGCGTAGAAAGGCCATCGACGGGATGCTCCTGGGCAAGCGACCACAGGGAATCGCCGGACTGCACGCGAACCGTCTCGTAGGTAACGTTGGCTACGGAATCGGCATATGCTGCGTGACGAGCAGAAAAGACTGACGTGGCGAGCACGAAGAACAGGGTGAACGCTACGGCAACAGCAACAATCGTCGAGGCCTTCAGGGCAACAGGAGCCAAAGCAACGGTCGCACGCTGGGTGCGAACGGGTTTAGTGGCCACGGCCTGAAAATGAGAGCGTCCGCCCTTCACGACCGTAAAGGCAGGCGTGGCGGGCGTCTCGAGCTTAAGGGCGAGGTTTCCCTGGACCATATCCGCTGCGTTCATTCTGTTCTCCTCTCGTTTGTTTTGACGAGAACTGTTTTATCAAGCCGCGGGGACAAAAAAGTCTAGCGCGGGAACGAGTGTTCGGTTATTATTATCTTCGAACAGTTGTTCCTGTCAAGCAAAAATAGAACATTTGTTTGGTATGGGTAGAGAGGAATCCCTGATGGCTCGCAAAATTACCAAGCGTCAGCAGCAAATTTACGACTTCATCAAGGAATATCAGCAGGAGAAGGGCTATCCGCCCAGTGTGCGCGAGATGGCTTCGGCTGTGGGCCTTTCCTCCCCCAGCACCGTACATGCACATCTCTCCGCACTCGAAGCGCGAGGCCTGCTCAAGCGTGACGCCACCAAGCCTCGCGCCCTCGAGCTCTTTGACGAAGACGGATCTTCCGTCTCCATCTCAAAGTCCGATGAGCCCACAGCACCCCGCGGCACCGTATCGCTGCCTCTCGTAGGCCGCGTCGCCGCAGGGATTCCCATCCTTGCCGAGCAGAATATCGAGGACACCTTTACCATCCCGACCGAGATCGCAACGGACCAGGGGTCCTTTATCCTCGAGGTCCACGGCAATTCGATGATTAACGTCGGCATCTATAACGGCGACTACATCATCGTTCGCGAGCAGAAGAGCGCCATGAATGGCGAGATTGTCGTGGCCATGATCGAAGGCTCCGCAACAGTCAAAACGTTCTACAAGGAGCAGGGGCGCGTTCGCCTGCAGCCCGAAAACGACACTATGGAGCCCATCTACGCGACAAATCCCACGATTCTGGGCAAGGTCGTCGGTTTGATGCGACGGTTTTCGTAATGCAAAAACGCATCACGGTCTTTGATACCATTCGCGGGTTTACCATGCTGTCGATGGCGGGATTTCATACCTGCTACGACCTTGCCTACCTATATGGGTGGAAGATGCCCTGGTTTACCCAGACCATCTTCCAGGACATCTGGCGTGCCAGCATCAGTTGGGTATTTTTGTTTATTGCCGGCTGGATGTGCACCCTCTCGCGCAACAACATCAAGCGTGCCGCCAAATATGCTGCCGCCGCTTTGGTCGTATGGATCGCAACGACGCTTGTCTCAGTCGATGACTCGGTGAACTTCGGCATCATTTTCTGTATGGCGGCGTGCACCGCCATTGTCGCACTCGCGCGTCCGATTCTCGATAGGGTTCCGGCAGCATGGGGTATAACGATTTGCCTCATATTCTTTGCCTGTACCTGGAGCATTCCTAAAGCGGTCTACCCTATCCCCTATCTAGCTTGGCTGGGGTTCCCAGGTCCAGACTTTGTCTCCGGTGATTACTATCCGCTCATACCATTCTTATTTATGTATCTCACAGGCTTCTTTGCCGCCCGCACGGCACAGAAAGCAAACTGCGAGGCACCAGCATGGGCCTATGAAAATCCCATCCCGGCGCTCGCAAGCCTCGGACGCCATGCACTGCCGTTCTACCTGCTTCATCAACCGATTATCTTGGGTGTACTGGAGCTGATTTATTCCGTTCGGTAACGCTCGAGACGCGGTGCGATACGGGCCGGAAGCTTTGCAACAATACGAACGCCGTCCTCAAGATATTCCTCGTGCAGAAGGGTTCCCTGTTCGTGCACGAGCGTGATTAACGCGCCCTCTCGATACGGGATATCAGCCGAGAGCAACACATCCGTAGCGGCCGCTTCACGAGCGATGCGGTTGACTAAGTCATCAAGACCCTCACCCGACTGAGCCGAGAACAGCACCGCCTCGGGATAGCGCCGGCGAAAGCTCAAGCGGTCGACGCTATCGAGCAGATCAATTTTATTGAACACGGTAAGCGTCAGGCGCTCACCGGCACCGATCTCGTCAAGGACACGATCAACCGCCTCGAGCTGGCGCTCGTAATCCTCATCGGAAGCATCCACAACTTTAAGAATCAAATCGGCACCGAGCACCTCGGAAAGCGTAGATTTAAACGCGTCAACCAGGCCATGGGGCAGCTTTTGAATAAAGCCGACGGTATCGGTGATCGTCATGCCGCGGCCACCGGGCAAACGGTACGAGCGCGTCGTAGGATCGAGCGTGGCAAATAGCTTATCCTGCGAAAGTACCGTGGATCCCGTCAATCGATTAAGCAGCGTCGACTTACCGGCATTGGTGTAACCAGCCAGCGCCACGCGAAACGCCGGCGATTCAATACGGCTTTTCGATTGCACATCGCGACGTTGCTCAACCTGTTTCAGTTCGCGTCGAAGCGCCGCGATCTTATTGCGAATCAGGCGACGGTCGACCTCGAGCTGGCTTTCGCCCTGGCCAAAACGCGATCCAATGCCGCCACGCGTCTGTTCCTTGGCAAGATGGCTCCACATACCTCGCAGACGAGGCAGCAGATACTGCAACTGTGCCAGCTGAACCTGTAAGCGGCCCTCACGCGTCTGGGCATGCAGGCCAAAGATATCCAAAATCAACGCCGTACGGTCAATAATCTTGACCGGTTCGCCCACGGCTTTCTCAAGATAGGACTGCTGTGAGGGCGTCAGGTCGTCGTCGAAGATAACAACATCCGCATCCATGCGATGCACCAAGCCGCACAGCTCCTCGACCTTGCCAGAACCGATAAACGATTTGGGATAGGGTTTGACCAGGCGCTGCGACAAGCGTGCCACGCATTGGGCCCCAGCAGTGTGGGCTAGACGCTCGAGCTCGTCGAGCGAACGGTCGAGCGGCCAGGCGTTATCGCGCCACTCGACACCAACCAAGATGGCGCGCTCAGGTTCAGGCGCCGTGGGGACCAAAGGGAAACGAGCCATTAGGCAGCCTCGATGCGATGATAAATATCTTCGACGACCTCATCGATCGTAAACTCATCCATATCGAACCACACAATGCGATCGTCACGCTTAAACCAGGAAAGCTGGCGCTTGGCATAGCGACGTGAACGCATCTTGATAAGCTCGCGGGCCTCATCCATGGTAATAACGCCACGCAAGGCATCAATAATCTCTTTGTAACCAATTGCCTGCATCGACGTGAGCGCATCGCCCAGGCCCTGGTCCATAAGGCCACGGACCTCATCAACCAGTCCCCGCTCAAACATAAGGTCGACGCGCTGGTTAATGCGCTCATACAGCACTTCACGGTTACGCGTCAGACCAAACCACAAGGCATGATAACGCTCGCGCGGAACACTGAATTTCGACTTCTGCTGGGCATACGACACGCCGTCATCGTGCATCTCGAGCGCACGAATCACACGACGCACGTTATGGGGGATGAATCACGGCAGTGATTCGGGGTCGCGCTCGGCAAGCAGGGCATGCAATGCTTCCTCGCCAATGCGCTCGGCAAGCTCCTGATAGCCCACGCGGCGTTCGTCCTCGAGTTCTCCCGAAGGAAAATCCATTTCATCGAGAGCGGCCTTGAGATACAAGCCCGTACCGCCGCAAAAGACCGGAAGACGCTGCTCGCCAAGCAAACGCTCGACATGTGCTCGGGCGTCCGACTGGTAGAGCGCAGCAGAATACGCGACGCCCGGATCCACGATATCGACAAGACGCAGGGGCACCGAACACTCCTCAGGCATCATTTTGGCCGTACCGATGTCCATGCCGCGATAGATTTGCATCGCGTCACACGACAACACTTCGGACGAAAGACGAGCGGCCAGGCGGTCGGCAACATCGCTTTTGCCGACCGCCGTCGGACCGACGATCGCTACAGCAGAAAGGCTTGCACCGGGAGAAACCATTAGCGAGGCTCGCCCACGACGGAGCCAGACAGATACCACGTCTTGGCGACATCAACATCGACGTCGACGATTTTACCGATAAGCTGATCAATGCTATAGCCAGCAGGAATCGGCGCATGCACCGTCTGGTTCTTAGGGCTCTTGCCCAGAAGGACAGCGTCGTTCTTCTTGCTCGTGCCCTCAATGAGCGCAGGCACCACAGTGTGAAGCTCGCCCTGGTTATACTCGTGGGCCGTCGTCTCGATAATCTTGACCAGACGGTTAAAGCGCTCAAGGATAACCTCATGCGGCGTGGGATCATAAATCTCGGCGGCCGGAGTACCGGCACGCTTGGAGTAAATAAACGTGTAGGCTTGGGCATAGCGCACCGTCTCGGCAAGCGAGAGCGTCTGCTCAAAGTCTTCCTCGGTCTCACCAGGGAAGCCCACGATGATGTCGGTCGAAAGCGCAATATCGGGCATACGGTTACGAATACGATCGACCAGGCCCAGATAATCCTCGCGCGTGTACCGACGATTCATCTCTTTAAGGATGCGCGTGGAACCCGACTGAACGGCCAGGTGAAGCTGCGGCATGACGGCAGGCGTCTCGGCCATAGCATCAATGGTCTCGGGCAGCAGATCCTTAGGATGAGAAGAGGTAAAGAAGATACGCTCGACGCCCGTATCGCCCACGGCGCGCAGCAGATCGGCGAAACGCGGCTTGCCAAAGAGATCGCGACCGTAGGAGTTAACGTTTTGACCCAGCAGCGTAATCTCGCGCACGCCCTGGCGCACGAGCCCGGTCACCTCGTCGACAATCTCCTCGAAGGGGCGGCTCTTCTCACGACCACGGACGTACGGCACAATGCAGTACGTGCAGAAATTGTTGCAGCCCGTCATGATAGGCACCCAGGCGTGATACTGCGTCTCGCGATGCCACGGCATACTCATGGCGTCGGTATCCTCATGCTCATTCGTGCGGATATGGCGCTTGCCATCCAAAAACGCCTCGGCGATAAGCTCGGCCACGTGCGCAATAGAATGGGTGCCAAAAATGACGTTGACGTTATCGACGTTGGTGAGCAAGCCCTCGCCATCGCGCTGGGCGATGCAGCCGCCCACGGCGACCACACGCTTACCCGAAGGCGAAGGAGGAAGGCTCTTGCAGGAATTGCACTGACCATACAGGCGCGTATCGGCAGCCTCGCGCACGCAACACGTCATAAACACGACAATATCGGCATGCTCCGGATCGAGCGCCATAAGACAGCCATACGAATCGAGCAAACCACTCACGCGCTCGGAGTCGTGCTGGTTCATCTGGCAGCCGAATGTGCGGATAAAGTAGGTTTTACCGGCAAGAATATCGCGTACGGAACGCTGGTCCATGAGCTTACATCCTAACGATGGTATCGACGGGGCGCATAGGTGCTACAAGCGTGCAGGTGGCTCGTTTACGCAACAGGCTTAACGTCGTCCATGACGACGTTATCCATAGCAGCCCGATTAATCTGGTGAACGTAGATAGAGAGACGGATTGCCGTGCGCGACTCCCCGTTAATGAGGATGTCGGAGAACACCGGCGCGCAGGAGACATCAAAGCCGGTCGGAATCAGAAAGCCGCGCGCAATGGCAACGGCCTTGATGGCCTGGTTGACGGCACCGGCGCCGACGCACTGAATGTTGACGGGGACGCCATCTTTGACCATGCCGGCAATGGCGCCGGCAACGGACGCGGGCGATGATTTGCTTGATACCTTCAGGCAATCCATGAAGAAACTCCTGCGTTTAAAAGTACGTTTTAACTGCAATAACTGTATCGTAC
>CABSNX010000093.1 GCA_902479205.1 uncultured Collinsella sp.
GATACTGATCGGTCTCGTGGGCTCGGAGATGTGTATAAGAGACAGGTAAATAACGTGTTAAGCGGATTGGTGACACTAAAGCCTAAATGAGTGTCGATTGTGGTGCCGGCATCCGATACCCCTTCCCAGCGAATAGTGGAGCGCAATCCCGAGTGGTGATTACAACAACCTGGCGAAGCAACAGCAATAATCGGGGCTTTGAGGACGTCGGTCACGAAAGGGGCTTGGGATAGAGCTCGCCAGCCGTCTTCGGCGTTAGGTAGGCGCGGGTAGAGGTCGCGCACCTGCGGTGGGCAGCGCCAGTAGTGGAATGCGGTGTTTGCGCAGACGATTTCGTCCATTTGCGCCTCCCCTGGTATCGGCCTTAGGCCGTGTGGATTGCGGGCATGCCCGATTATCTACCGAGGCATCATGCGGGTAAGTACCGGAAGCAAACCAAAAGCCTGACGAGTTCCGCCGGAAAACCGTCGTGAGATAGATATCCGCTGGAAGACGCTCTGGGCATATGGTCCCTGTCTCCACATTTGCACTTGGATCCCATGGGGAATTCAATGAAAATTCGCATGCGTTTTATACAAAACATGCAATGGCGTCAGCAAAAAGGGTGCGATAAAAATGACGCCTTAGACGACAACGATTTGTTCTTGGTGCCAGTTTTGGTGTCACCCTTGGTGAAAAAAGAAAAAGGCCAGAGGCTTAACACCTCTGACCTGTGCTTTAGATGGTGGGCGATACAAGATTCGAACTTGTGACCCCATCCGTGTGAAGGATATGCTCTACCCCTGAGCCAATCGCCCGTCGCCTTTCGGCAAAAGAGATACTATCATAGCCGCGCGTGGTTTACCAAGAACTTTTTGCCCCCGATTTTAAATTCGTGGGCGCAGACCGCGCCACCGTAATCAGGGCAGCCGACAAACCACCAGCTCAACAGCCCTTCATCGCTTAATCCACGAGGTCTCGGGGCGGCAGATAAGTCGCGCGTTGTTGTAGGCCATGTCGAGCGTGAGGCAGGTGCGCGCGGCGTAAAAGCCGTCCTCGCGCTGGATGGTCAGCGCCAGCTCGGGCTTGTCGCCGGTCAGGCACAGTGGCAACAGCAGTTGGATCCGGCCGCCGTAGAACTGCGGCACCGCGAGCGTGTAGTTGGCGGCGGCGCGGCGGGCGGCCTCGACGACGGCGCCCTCAAAGGCGCGGCGCAGCAGCAGCGAGTTGTCCTCCCCCATCAGGCTGGCGGGAATACGCGTAAGGTTCTCCTCGTCGCCCAAAATGTGGTCGATGTTGGAGCGGATGGGCAGGCGGTAGTCAAAGACCAGCTCGGAGGGGTCCTCGGCAAAGCGCACGCGGCACGGCAGGTACTCAAACGAGACCAGCATGGGGTCGCTCTCCTTAAAGAAACCCTTTAAAAACCAGCGCTGACGTGCGTCGGGCTTGGTATTGGGCTCAAACAGACCGTAGATGGTCTCGTAGCGGCGCGTGTACAGGCCGGTGTTGAACAGGCAGCGGTCGTCGTCGAACACCAGCGGCAGGTTGGACGGTGCGGTCTGGTCCACGTCGCGCTCGGTCAGGAACACCGCGCGGCTAAACGAAAACGACAGATAGTTTTTGAGGATGCGGTTGCTAGGACCCCAGTCCTCGGGATCGGCGAGGTCGACCAGGCGGTCATAACAGGGCTCGGGGCAAAATGCAAAGTCGTACACATTGCTGCACAGGGTGCTGGGGATTTCCATGTGGTGTCCAATCCATTTCATAGCTGGCGTGCGGATGCTTAGATTCTATACGTGCGACGGGTCGTCCGTGCCCGCAACACAACCGCGGCGCAGCTCTTCGGCTAGCTCGCTGTTCGTGCGGCTACTAGAAACGAGGTCCTGGATCCAGGCGTAGTACTGGTTGTCTTTGGGCTCTGGGCTGTCGGACAGCACGACCGGAGTGCCGGCGAACCTTAAGACGGACAACGCAAAGACGAGGCTGGTGCGTTTGTTGCCGTCCTCAAAGATGTGGTCCTTGACCATGTGCTCGGCCACATAAGTGACCTGGTCAAAGATGTCTGCGAAGCGATCGGCCAGCGATTGGCCGAATATCGTACAGAATGCAACCGCAAGCACGGACTCGACGCGTCCGAGTTCGAGAGCGGCCCGGTCACCGGTGGCGTTGGCCGTATAGCAGCGCCCTACCTTCATCAACGTGTTGTGCAGACGCATCACGGCCGCTGCCATGGCCTTGAGCGAACCGGCATCATCGAGCACAAGCGGCGCGAACGGATGTGCCCGGCGCGGCGCGACCGCCGTCATGAGTTCTCCAAGAGCCTGAGCGCGTTGGGCATGCCCGCAATGGTCAACCGAACAGCTTCATCGATTGACGTGGCGCCGTCGAGCAAAATCGGTGATGCTGAATTTGCCACGTGCGCAGTTGAATGATCTTCTTGAGCAACGCAATCAGCGCCGTCATCTTGTTGAACATAGCTCCAAGGCATGTCTGACTCCTCTATAGCTTTACAGATGAAATAGCCTGCGAGTCGTACTCCAGGGCAACCGGCTGCCAGACGAGGTCTTCGAGTGTGCAGTCCAGGCTTTTTGCGGGCGCCAATGCCGAGGAGACCGAGGCACGGCGTAGGTCGAGCTGGTTCTGTTCGTAGAGTTGTATGGCGCGAAGTTTAACCTCCGATTGGGCGGCGAGCTGTTTTTGCGTTAGTCCTGCCGCCTTTCGCGCCGCTTTGAGGCCCTTTTTGTCTGCCTGGGCGTTGCTCCATTTTTCGATGACAATCTGGGCGAATTTGTCTTCGGAGGCCTCGTGAAGCGGATGGTACGAGCCGATGATCCAATCGAGCGGGGCGACTTCGAGTAGCTCATTAAAGCCCAAGCCGCACATCCATTGCGTATAGGCCAAAACCCAGCCCGCCCAATACTGAGGCGAACGGTCGAACGGATAGGTCTCCTTGCATTCGACGGGGGTCAGTCCCGCATGGGCGATAATATCGCGCGCGAGCTCGTCGCCCGCCATGCCGCAAACGGCGCGAGGCATACCGCGCTCAAACTGTTTCATCTCAAGAGCGTTCGACAGGATCGCCGTCAACTCGGCTGGAGTCAGCCCTTTGTCACAGAGAGCAAAATCAACCGCCTCGCCTAGTGTTCTCATGGCATCCTCGAGATACATCTCACTGTAAGCGTGAGTCATCGCCCGTCATCCCCTCTCGAATGATATCGACGATACGGATTCCCTCAAATGGATTTTCGGCAAGTGGCTGCCGATATTCAATACTGGCTTCTAAGACTCTCCGAGTTCGGAAGTGCGGGGAAAGACCGAGTTCCGCCAACCAGACCCCGGTTATACCCTTTCGTGACCTGCGGTTTTGACGCCAAAATTTGGTTTGTGCTCGGCTGGTTGCGATTTTTCCCCGCACTTCCGGAAATGGGCGTTATGGCTGTGTTGTGCACGGCAAGAAAAGCGCCGAGAAAAGGGCAATCAAGCGGCAGCCGGTAGTCTTGGGAAGCGTTATGGGTATTGCGGTGGCTGTAAGCCTTTACCGGATGAGGTCTGCCAGGCACAACTCGCCCTTGGGGATCTTCGAAAGTCGCTTGTATTCCCTGGCGGCTGCCGTAAGCGAATCGGCATCCCAATAACTTTTGAGGAAGCCTTCCCTCTTTACCTCGTGCATGCCGAGCTCCTGTTTGCAGAAGTCGCTCGGTTTCATGCGTCCGCCATGCCAGCGTCTCCACGCGCCTTCTCGAATGATGGCCAGTACCTCTATCTCAGGATGAGTCACGTAGTTAGCCACCGGGAAACGGTCGGCGTACAGGTTGCCGAGTTTGAAGCGTTCTTTCCTCGAGTCCAGCACCCTGACGATGCAGACTGGCCAGTCATAGTCTAAGTTGAGGTAGTTATCTTGGATATCGGAGGCTTTGCGCAGGCGGGTGACGTCCACGACGTCGGCCTCTGAAAAGACGAGCGCGTCCGCCTCGAGGAGAATGTCCACGGCCACCTGTTCCGCTGTTCCCTCGCAGGAGATGATCGGATGATATCCCGCAAAGCGAAAACCGTTATCACCGCTCATCGGACACCTCCTCTGCGACGAGCTCTTTAAGCGCGCGCACGTCGGCGTAGCGCGGAGCGGTCCCCTTCACAAAGTTCGAGGCGAATACCTCCGATTTCTTGTTCTCGATGCGTTTCACGCGGTCGGCGTACTTCACCACGCGCGCACCGCTGTTGCGTCGGGCGAGAAAGAACACGTTGTCCTTGCGGTGCACGTGATCGAGGAGCTGCGGGTAGTGAGTCGTGAAAACCAGCGTCGCGCCGTTGGGGTTGGTCCCGCGGGCGGCAAACAGATCAAGCACGACGTTAACCAGTTGGCGGTTAAGGTGGTTCTCCACCTCGTCGACTAAAAGGTAGCCGCCGGAGCGCAGGACCCTCATTGCGCGCTGCACCAGCCCTAGGCCACGTACAGTGCCGGAGGAGAGCACCTCGGTGAGCCCCCGCTCGGAGATCGTGATGGGCTCGCGACCTGTAAACGTCAGTACGAAGGCGCGACCGGAGTCCCGGACCTCGAGGTGCTCGATGCCAGAGTCGAAAACACGAAGCACGTCGTCGAGACCGTTGAATTGCTCAGTGAGGCGGAAGCCACCGTCGCGCAATGCTATCGCTCGGATGCGATGGCCGAAGTCCTTGGCGAGCACAGCGGCTGCGACGGAAACGTCAGGCGGCGTAAGCGCCGCCCAAGAGTCCGGCATCTGAGCACGGTCGCACAGCGGGGACGCGAGTTTCTCGATTTCGGCCCAGGATGCCAGGGTCGAGCGCTTGAGGGCCTTGGCTGGCAGCGAAGAAATCACCTCATCGGAGAACGTCAGCTCGGGACCGTCGTCGCCTCCTTCGACAGTCTGCAGCACTGACTCGAGCAAGTAAAGACGATCTGCGTGCCATATGACGCACTTGAGCTTGGACGGGCCGTCGAACGCGGCGGGGAACGTTGATGGGAGCCCGCCGCCGCGCGCCGGAGAGCCGTCAACAATGCGGCAGGCGAGCTCCAGCAGGTTCAGTGCTGTTGTCTTGCCCGTAGCGTTAATGCCCGCCAGCGCAACGACGCTATTCACGTAGAGATGGTCCGCCAGTTCGAAAGCCGACTCATCGGAGGCCGTCACGCGGTCGGAGGCGAACAGGTCGATTTCGAATAACCCGTCTTCGAACATCGAGAGATGGTCGAAGCAAACCTTTAACAACTTCATCTCAAGCCTTTCGAATACTTGAAACAGATTTTATGGCTCAAGTATAACACATGAAGGATATCGCGAATTAAGCCTGCCACTAGGCAGAAAAGGCTTATCCGCATTGCCGACCTCGTCGATATGCAGGTTCAAATGCTTAGACATTTGATCAAATCGTACAAAAATGGCGAGGTACGTACCTCGCCGATCTGGCACCTCCAAGACGACAGTCTCTTCGGTGGTTAAATTCTCTCACGCTTCAGGAGCTTTTAGAGCTGCATCGATAAGGTCGACGCCGTTGTCGAAGCGGCCGCACTCCCCCGTCGCAAAGAATGCGTCGCCTTCGCGGATGGCCTCGAGGGCCTCCGGGTTGGGTTCTTTGGAAGGAATAGGTTGAGGGCTGGTATTCGCAAGCTCCTCGTCCTGCTTACAGCGCTTCATAGACACGCACCTCATCTTGCTCGATGCTTTTGCGGAAGGCAGGGCGCATGTGCTCTGGTGGGTTGGTGACGATATCAACCTTTCGCCCAAGTTCTATCTCGAGCTCATAGAGGAGTTCGTGAAGCGTGCCGAACGTCATGGTGTTGCCGCAAACTAGGCGCAAGTCAATATCGCTATCAGGCGTCTGCTCGCCTCGGGCAAAGGAGCCAAATAAATACGCTTCGCTGACGTCGTATTGAGCCAGCACGCGGGAGGCGGCAGTGGATATGTCGGTAGTCGAAATCATGGGTTATTTGCCGTTCAACAGTAGAACGTCAGAGGGCTAGCGCCGAAATCGCCGGTCCGGCTTTTTGGCGTTCGGCGAGCTCGAAGATAAACGGGGCGTTTGATCTAACAAATTCTGTCAAGAAATTGAGGTCATCAGCAGTAAATCCTTCGACGTTGAACCATTTGACCGCAGGCAAGAAGCATTCCGCATGGTCAAAGCCAAAGTCAACCGGGCGCTCGACGGCTACGCGAACGGTTCCGTCTTCTCTTGTCTCTGAGTAGGCAAACTGGGTGCCATCATCAAGCTGAACATAGCTCCAAAACATGACTACCTCCTTAGTGTTTGCATTTGAGTATAAAGAACGGAGTGGATTTAGCACGAGGTGAATTGAATTAATCCAATAAGACCCGAACCCTGCCGGCTAACTGCATAGGCCGTCTCAATCGTCAGTGCCCATATGTCTACGAAAAAAGCCTGGGCCAAAGAATAGATAGGGGCTACGCCCCGATTCATTTATTAAACGAACAACGCTGCTCGTGATGTCATCTCTTGGCTTTCATTTAACCGCCTCTTACCAATTCCTTTTGTATAAGTATAGAACATATGTTTGCGTATTGCTACAAGCGATAGTCTTTGTTGCGGAAACGCATATGGCTGCACGTTAGACATTGCATGTATAAATAGCAACGCTCCCTTGCCGAAAGCGTTGCCCTTAAAGCTCCTACAGAGCTCTTGTATCGCAGTCAAGTGCGTCGCACCGCATCAGCAACGATATGCGGCGCTCAGAAGCACTGTCCCCAGCAGGAATAGCGTTAAGGAGGCAGCTATCCAGTAGCCGTTGCCGGTCTTGGGAAGCGCCGGTGTTGTTGCCATAGTGGATTTGGGCCTGGTCGTCTTGGTGACTTTTGTCTTGGCGACCGTTGTCTTGGGCGACGTAGCCGCGGGTTTCACCGCAGGATCCGTCGCCGGTCCCGCACCGGGTTGCCCTGCAGCAGGGTCGGCACCACCAGTAGTCTCGCCCGCGCCATCCCCCGACACCTCGCCGCCGGGTGTAACTGGCTCCCCTGCCGGGGCGGTGGCGCCATCGGGCTCGATCACCACATGCGTGGCCACGGTCCCGTTAATATCCACCACGCTGGCTGCGCCAAAGGCCCCGCCTGCAGGCGTCACAAAGTGCGCAGCCACGAGCGACCCTCGATCGCAGGCAACGCCGGCATCCGTACCGGTCGCATCCAGCCAGGACGCGTCCACGACAAGCGTCTCGCTCGCAGCGTCAGCTCCAAATCCCTCGTCGAGCAAGCGCACGCCATAATAGCGCAAGCCCGCATCGGATCCCGCGCCCGCGGCAACAACGCGCCCGCCGCCACGTACGGTCAAGCTACCTGCGGCAATGCCGGCAACAGTCTGGTCAAGAACGCCTGCCCCGTCGGCCCTAGCATCCACCGTGCATCCGTCCACCACAAGCGCCTGGGACACATGGATCCCGCATTGCGAACCCGTCGCCGTCAGCGAGCCGGAGCCGATGAGCGTAAGGTTTCCCCACACCTCCATGCCGCTCATGGAAATGTCCGCATCGGGTGCATGCGTCTCGACCACGGTGTTTTGCCCCGCAAGCGTCACCACCTGTCTCTTATACACATCTGACGCTGCCGACGAATA
>CABSNX010000094.1 GCA_902479205.1 uncultured Collinsella sp.
CTCGTCGAGCAGCAGCAGGTCGGGAGCTTCGAGCAGCAGCTTGCACAGGGCCACGCGACGGCGCTCGCCGCCGGAAAGCACGTTGACCGGCATGTCAGAATCGGGCAGCTGCAGGGCGTCCATGGCCTGACCGAGCTTGGAATCGATATCCCAGCCGTCGGCGGCATCGATCTCGTCCTGGAGCTTTCCCATCTCGGCCATGAGTGCGTCCATGTCACAGTCCGGGTCGCACATCTCCTCGCCGATCTTATTGAAGCGATCGACCTTGGCGATCATATCGCCAAACGCCATGCGCACGTTCTCGATGACGGTCTTGTCGTCGTCGAGTGGCGGCTCCTGCTGCAGGATGCCCACGGTGTAGCCGGGGGTGAGCCTGGCATCGCCGTTGGAGACCTCCTCGATGCCGGCCATGATCTTGAGCAGGGTCGACTTGCCCATGCCGTTGGGGCCCACGACGCCGATCTTGGCACCGGGGTAGAAGCTCAGGGTCACGTCGTCAAGGATTACCTTGTCGCCATGGGCCTTACGAGCCTGATACATCTGGTAGATAAACTCCGCCATTTGCCTGTTTTATCCTTTCTACCTGCTGTTTCCCTATTCTTGTTTCGCTTTAGTGGAAACGAAATGGAAAAACCAGCTCTGAAACGTAACGAAAAAGGGGCATGGTTGCCCATACCCCCTAATACTACCTGGGAAAAGTTCCCCCGGAACATACTATGAACTGCGTACGCTAGTTTTCCGCAACCTTAGCGAGCGGCTCGCTGCGATTTGCGCCACAGCAGATACGAGTAGACGTAGACGGCTCCAACCGAACCAAACGCCAGAACCGCAATCACCGCGGCGACGACTTCACTCGAAAGCACGCTGCCTGCCACGCCCATCACAATCAGGCCAAAGCCCAGCACCATAAAGCAGGCACCGCCAAAGCGCTGCGTACGGCGCCAGTTCTCGGGATTGGCAAGCGCCCAAGGCGTCTTGATACCGAGCGTATAGTTCTGCTTCACACGCGGCAAGTAGTTGCCTACGCCGATGAACAGCAAACCGACAACACCGGAAATCAGCACGTTGACCGAACCGACCGCCGGCACCACGCCCCAGACCGTAAGCTCTCCCAGCCAGCTTATGGCGCACATGAACAAGGTGAAGGCGATTACGAAGCCCTGATAGAACTTGCCCGAGGTTCGATATGCCTCACCTTTGGGATCGATGCGCGGCACCACGCAGAACATTGCGAGAAGCACCAGAGGCAGCACGCCGAGCGCGGAGGCCATCCAGCTGGGACCCCAACCGTCGACGGCGCCGTTCGCGCCCCAGTGCGTGGGAATCTGCCCAGGCAAGCTCGGCATCACCATGAGATGCGCTACGACATTGGCGACGCACAGAGCGACCAGCGCAATCCACACGCGCGACGATACCCCCGTGGGGTGAATGCCCTTGTTTTCGTTATTCATCCTTATCACCTTCCGTGTTTGTAAAGCCCATAAACCAACCGATCAAGTCCTGCATGACGGTAGTGTTTAAGCTGTATACGATGTTTTGACCATGACGTTCGTCGGTTACCAACCCGGCGTTTTTGAGCGTCGCCAAGTGATGGCTCAGCGACGGCTTACTGATATCGAAATGCTCGGCAAGCTCCCCCGCCGTGCAATTGCCCTCGCGCAGCAACTCCAAAATGCGCCGTCGCGTTGGATCGGCAAGCGCCTTAAAACCCTCTCCCGGCATAAGACCCCCTTTCATCATCTCTCATGACGCGCACACTATACTCGATATTTAGATGTTTGTCTAACTATCTAATACAGGAACATCTATAGAACATTCGTTCGTATTTAGCTACAATGGAAGTTGAAGCAGATGGGCCAGCTCCCTCTACCCGAGAAGGAGATGGACTATGAGTATTGACGATGTCCTGACGTTGTTATTGCTTGTAATCGCGGCTGTGGAGCTCGGCATCCACATTGGAGGTCGAATGAAATAGCCGCCCCCGCGTAATGCGAAGACGGCCACTTCTCACGCTACAAACGTGTTTGGGAGTTGGCCAACCCGCGGCAACGGGTGCCATCTGCTTCAATCTTATGCGAATCCCGATCCCATTTCAACAAACCCCAAGGGTTCAAATGGAATCGTAATAATACCTATAATGGCGATAGCTAAAACACGACCGACTCCCCATCGGAGGATATCTATGACTGAAACCGCAGCCACAGCCCCCATCGAGACACGCGACACCAAGCTCGAGATCATCATGGGCCGCGAGGCACTCGACAAGCTCGCCGATGGTACGGTGCTGGTGCTCGGCTGCGGAGGCGTGGGCTCCAACTGCTGCGAGGCACTCGCCCGCGGCGGCATCGGTCATTTCGTCATTCTGGATAAGGACGTCATCGCGCCCAGCAATATCAACCGTCAGGCCATCGCCTTTCACAGCACCGTCGGCAAGCGCAAGGTTGACGTGATGGAGGCCATGATCCACGACATCAATCCCGCCGCCACCGTCATCAAGCGCACCGAATACTTGCTGAGCGACAACATCGATGATTTCTTCGCGAGCGTTTTGGAGCAGACGGACGGCAAGCTCGACTACGTCGTCGACGCCATCGACACCATCTCGGCCAAGCTCACCATTGCCAAATATGCTCAGGACCACGACATTCGTTTGGTCAGCTCCATGGGCGGGGCCAACAAGCTCCATCCCGAGTGCCTCCGCTTTGCCGACATTTTCGATACGGTACGTGACCCCATGAGCCGCATCATGCGCAAAGAATGCAAGAAGCGCGGAATCAAGAGCCTGCATGTACTGTTTAGCTGCGAGGAATCGGTTAAGACACAGCCCCGCGACCCTTCCAACATCCACGAGCGCACCGAGCTGGGAACCGCCAGCTTTATGCCGCCCATCATGGGCCAGATGATTGCCGGCGAGGTTATCCGCCAGATCAGCGGCCGCGGCACTGAGCGCGTACGCTCCGATGGCCAACGTCTGGACTAGCGGAGCGCACCGAGATGGAGCCCCGGCTATTTGATGCACACTGCCATCTTGATTTAATGGCTCACCCGGACGCCGTTGCCGATGAGGCGACGGCGCTGGGCTTGGGTCTATTTGACTGCGGCGTCAATCCGCGCGACTTTTCGGCCGCAAACGAGCGCGCCTGTCGCCAACCAGGCATCATCGCCGGCGTTGGGCTTCACCCCTGGTGGCTCGCCGATGGCCACTGCGGTTTTGTCGAAGTCAATCTGCTTTGCGAAGTTGCTGCCCAAGAACGCTACATCGGCGAAGTCGGACTCGACTTTTCCGCGCGCTTTGCTGGAAGTGAGCCGCTACAAATACAGGCACTTAACCGGCTCTGCGATGCGCTCGTGCAGCATCCTCTTACCGGGCGCGTGATATCAATTCACGCCGTTCGTTCGGCAGGAGCCGTACTGGACGTCCTCGAATCGCATGGACTACTCAT
Organism: uncultured Collinsella sp.; assembly: GCA_902479205.1. Taxonomy (GTDB): domain Bacteria; phylum Actinomycetota; class Coriobacteriia; order Coriobacteriales; family Coriobacteriaceae; genus Collinsella. The sequence goes on from CABSNX010000094.1 coordinate 3,444, forward strand.
CCCAAACCCCGACTCCCCCGTTATCATCTTCCACTGGTTTAGCGGTACTTCGGACGAACTCGTCCGCGCGCGTAATGCGGGCTGTTATTTTTCCGTCAACGAACGCATGCTCGCATCTAAACGAGGACGCGAATACGTACGACAAATTCCACTCGATCGTTTACTGCTCGAGACCGATGCACCAGCGGAGGCAAACGCAGAAATAAGCGCACAGTCACTCATCAGATCGCTCGAAAGCGCCTCAGAACACGTCGCCTCGCTCAAAAAATGCGACGCAAAGCATATTGAGTCGGCGGTTTTAGCGAATGCACGCTCTGTTTTTAGCCTCCGCTAACCCCTGTGGTCAAAAAACGTCAAATATGAGTACTGCTAGCGAAATGGATACATTACTCTGAGCTTTCCGACCACCAGAATAATCTACGATTGTCCATTAACTAACACTTTTACAGTCACTCATCCTGCATTTTCGCAATCTTAAACCCCTCCAAACGCTCAAATCACGTCTGAAGGGGTCGATTTTGCTGCGACTAAATTAGTCACAGTACTCATATTTGGCTTTTTTTGACCACCGAGTCACGGGAAGGCACCAATACAGCTCCCCGGGACAGCTCGGCTATTCGACGATTGGTGCTCCGTGGCCCCAAGAACCTTCCATGCCGCACACGGTCGAGGCAAACCCGGCAGCAAAGTCGAGCGCGCGCTCGATGGCCTCGGCGCCATCCTCACCGCGCTTGGCGGAATCGAGATAGCACATCAAAAACGAGGTGAGGAACGAGTCGCCCGCCCCCATGGTGTCCTTCATGTCCGTTACCGGTTTAGCCAGCTGGCGGTAATAACGCTCGCCGTCGTAAGCAATGCAGCCCTCGGCGCCCGCCGTAGCCGACACAAAACGCGGACCCAGGCCCTTCACCCATGCCAGACGCTCGCGAATCTCGTCCTCACTCGCGGCATCCGCCGCACTAAAGAAAGCGAAATCGACGTAGGGCGCAATCTGCTCGTAGTACTCGTCGGTAGAGTCGTCCGAAAAGTCAAAAGAGACCGTGACGCCCGCAGCCTTCAACTTGGGCAGCTCGCGCTCGGTGAAGCAATAGTTGCCCGAATGAACCACATCGAACTGCTTCATGTACGCAAGGTCAAAGCGATCGAGGACATAGCGCGCATCGCCACGGATACCGCCCTCGTTGGAGCCAAGGAAGACACGGTCACCGTCAACGACGGTCACGCGAGCCGCTCCGTTCTCGCCAATCATCTGCTCGCACTTGTCAAGCTCGATACCCTCATCCTCGAGGCTTGCAATGACATGCTCGGCAGCGGCATCATTGCCAAAAATGCCCATGTATGCAGAGCGTGCGGCACCGCATTTCTTGGCATAAACGGCGAAGTTCACCGCATTGCCGCCGGGATACATGGTGTGGATATGCTCGTAGCGATCGACGACGTTATCGCCAAATCCGAGCGCGTTAACGTTAAATGCCATGGCCTTTGTCCCTTCTAGTACTCGACAACACCCATATAGCGACGGAAATCGGGATCGTGATCAAACACCTTGCCGCGTGCAGCACGCAGCTCACAGTTCATGGCGTAGAACAGCACCGGGTCCAGATAGGCACGGACGCTCGCCGGCACGGCTTCCATACCGTACTCCTTGGCATCGAGCACCATCAGCGTATCGGTATGCGTCTTAAGGAACGCCAGGGCGCGCTCGTCCATAGCACGGCACTCGCTGGAGCCCATCTGCAGGAAGTAAAATACGCCATCCTGAGTAGCCTCGAAGGGGCCATGGAAGTACTCGGCAGAGTGGATGTAGCTGCAGTGCTGCCACTGCATCTCCATAAGAGAGCAGATAGCGAAACCGTAGGTCTGGCTAAAGTTGGGACCGCTGCCCAGAATATAGAAGAACTCGTGCTCCTGGCAAAGCTTGGCAAAGCGATCACCCAGCTCAGCATTTACCTTCTCGCGTGCCGGGGGAAGAATCTTATCCATCTCGGCAATACCGGCATACATATCGGCAAGATCGGCGTAACCCTCCTGCTGATCGAGCAGCTCTGCCGCAAGCGACAGCGAAATGCCAGCGGGGACCTCGGCCTGCGGCACGCCCTCGCCCCACGGGTAGACCCACGTGGTCCATTTACCGGTGTCGATCTTAGATCCAGCGTTGTCGGTCTGGGCGATCACCGTAGCGCCGGCAGCAAGGGCAATCTCGCAGCCCTCGACGACCTCAGGGGTGTTGCCACTGTGGCTACAAGCGATGACCAGGGACTTCTTGCCCAGACGACGCGGACGCATGATATCGAACTCGCGAGCCGTATAGATATACGAAGTGAAGGTGGTTGCCTCGCGCTGCAGAAGCTCATGGGCCGGGATCAAATCGATCATGGAGCCACCGCAAGCAATCCAGTAGACGCTGTCGAACTTGCCCTTCTCGGCAATTGCCTCTTTGATCAGATCGTGTGCGTTCATATCCAGTTCCTTTCTTATTTGGCCCGCAATCAATGACGTTGGTTGCGTAGCCGATAGTTGGTTTAGTCGATCAGATATTTCTCGAATGCGGCCATGTTCTTGGCATCTGCCGCCGCCGGGTCATCGTAGTAACGACCATCCGTGATTTCCTGGCCCAGCGTGCCGTCGAAACCATGGGCGTTGAGCGTGGCGACGAAGGCGTCCATATCGTGCTTGCCATCGCCCCACACCAGATGGCCATACGGGTCACCGTCGATAAAGTGCATCTCGTGAATTGCCCCATCACCAAAGGCGGCAAACCAGTCCTCGAGCGTCTCGCCTGCAACGCCCATCGCGGTTGTATCAACCATGGGCTGTAAGTACGGGCTCGCGACCTCGTCAATCATGCGCTTCGCATCGGAAACCGTCGTCACAAGGTTGCTCTCCTCGGGACGCAGACTTTCCATCGTAAGCACCAGACCGTGCTCGCCGGCATACTCCGCCAGAATGGACAAGTGCTCGCGGCTGCGCTTCCAGGCTTCCTCGCGGTCCTCGTCCCAGTCGCCCCAGCCCGAGTTGACGGACATACGGTCGCACCCAAGTACCTCGGCAAGCTCAATGCCGTGCTTAAAGTACGCCAGGCTGCGCTGTTCATGCAGCGGTTTGCGTGCGCAGTACTGCCAAGGATAGACAACATTCTCGGGGCACAGAGTACGATACCTAAGCCCACGGTCTGCAGCCTTTTTCGCCAGGACCTCAGCCTCAAAGTAGCCCGTGTGGTCGAGCGTCACATGCGGCTCCGCACACCACAGCTCAATGGACTCAAAGCCCAAGCGCTGCTGCACATCAAGGAAGTAATCGAGCGACCACATGATGTAGTGGATATTCATGCCCGCAATCTGCTCGCGGCGCAGCGTCGGTTTGGATCCAGGCATCTTATGCCTCCTTATTTCGATCGAACACGATTTGTCCGTCCGACATCGTCATGTCGACCGCAAGATCGCGTGCGTCGCGATAATCGAGGTCGAACACATCCCGATCGAGCACGCAGATATCGGCAAGCTTGCCAACCTCAAGCGTACCCAGCTCGTCTTCGCGCATCAGGTCGTACGCGCCCCCGGCAGTCCAAGCGCACAAGAGCTCGACAAGCGTCAGCGTGTTGACCTCATTCACGGGCAGTCCGTCGTCGAAGTATCCGCTGCACGCACTGTAGATTGACTCGCCCAAGCTCGGAATCAACAGCGGCAAATCCGTGCCACAGCACACTGTGCATCCGGAATCTTCCATGCCGCGGCGATTCCAGCTGTGCAAAAGTCGCGTCTCGCCAATTTGTCGACGCATCATCGACAGGCAATCCTCGCGCCGGTCCAGCGTCAGAATCTGCGGATAGACCTCGCAAATTCCACCTAACTTGCCAAACTTGACAAGATCGGTCGGATCAGAGTTCTCGAGATCGGTAATCGCATGGCGGCGAAGCAACCGTCCATGCTCTGTCTCTTATACACATCTCCGAGCCCACGAGACCGATCAGTAT
>CABSNX010000095.1 GCA_902479205.1 uncultured Collinsella sp.
AGAAAGAATGCGAGAACCCGTGTCCAGTCCGTTTACCAGCTTTTTAGCCCAGCACTTTGACCAGATTAACGACTATCTGGCCACGTTCTTTGACGGACAGGCGACTTCCGCCGATATCGAGCGTTACCTGTATGCCCCGCTCTCGGCATTCACGGCCAATGCCGGCAAACGCCACCGCCCGCTCATCTGCATGCTCGCCGCCACCGCGGTAGGTGGCAGCTTTGAGAGCGCCCGCAGCGCGGCGGCAGCTATCGAGCACTTTCAATCGGGAGCGCTTATCCATGACGACATCGCCGACAACGGCCAACTGCGCCGCGGCAAGCCCTGCATGCACCTTACCGAGGGCACGGGACTTGCCATCAACTGCGGCGACCTAGCGCTCACAATGGTCACCAAGACGGTTCTCGACGACCCCACGCTCGAGGCAGACGTGAAACTCCGCGTGCTCCACGAGCTCACCGAGATGATCGTTCGCACCATCGAGGGTCAGGCGCTCGACTTGGGCTGGGTCCGCGACGGGCGCTTTGACATCTCGGTCGACGATTATCTGGACATGGCAACGCACAAGACCGCGTACTACAGCGGAGCCACGCCACTTGCCGCCGGAGCCATTATCGGCGGCGGCAGCGAGGAGCAGATTGAGGCGCTGCGCGCCTTTGGCCTGCACACGGGCCTTGCCTTCCAAATTCAAGACGACTTGCTCAACCTTGTTGGCACCAAGGAGGCCGCCAACAAGGACTTCCGCACCGACATCACCGAGGGCAAGCGCACGCTTGTCGCCGTACACGCCCTCTCTGATGAACGCCACCACGACGAGATCGAGGCGATTCTTTCCTCGGGCACCGATGATCCCGCGCAGCTCGCACGCGCCGTGGAGATCTTCCAGGAGACCGGCTCCATCGATTACGCCCACACTTACGCGCTCGACCTGACCGCCAAGGCCAAAGCGGCCATCGAGGACGTTTCGCTCGACCCGCACGCACGCGAGCTGTTCCTCTCCATGGCAGATTTCTTTGTGGAGCGCCTTAACTAGCGGGGTTATAAAACCTGTCAGCAGCGTATTTGGGTACAACTTGCTACACTGTTGAGTGCATGTTTATGCATCCCTTTGCGTTGTCTATCCGACACACGCTCAAATAGTACGAATGGTACGCCGAAAGGGGTTCGTTCATGGAACCTATTACAACGGGCATGCAGGGAGCAGCCGTCGAGGACGTCCAGTCCCGCCTTCTGCAGCTCGGCTATACAATCGATGACACCGAGGTTGCCGACAAGCGCTTTGGCACCACCACCGAACAGGCTGTTGGCACCTTTAGGCTCGATAGCGGCCTTGCCGCTGGCTGTGCCGTCGATATCCCCTGCTGGAGCGCCCTGGTAGACGCCTCGTACAAGCTGGGCGACCGCACGCTTTATCTGCGTATGCCCAATTTCCATGGCGCCGACGTTCAGGCCCTGCAGCGCGCGCTCAACGTTTTGGGCTTTGCCTGCGGTGAGGACGACGGCTATTTTGGCCCGCACACCGAGGCCGCTCTGCAGCAGTTCCAGGAAAATGTCGGCCTGTTTGCCGATGGTATGGCGTTTCAGGATACCTACGCCTATATCAACCGTCTGCATCACGTGTGGGAGGGCAAGCCCTCGGTTACCGAGGCCGAGTCGCGCATCGGTTTTGCCCGCGCCGCCAATGTACTCGAGCGCTTCCAGATTGCCGTCATCGGTGAGGACCCCATCGCGCGTAGCGTTGCATCGCGCATGTGGAACATCGCCACGGCGACGACCGACAGCAGCGGCATGATGCTGTGCGATTCCGAGGTTCCGACCGATGTCGACCTAGTGCTCGAGATCGCAAGCGATGAGCTGCCCGCCGACGCCGCTCCGCGCGCCACGATTGCCCTCGCTGAGTGTCACAACCTGGCACAGCGCATCCGCACTGCCAATGTCGCCGCACAGCAAAAGCCCGCGCGCATCCGCATTGAGCTCACGGGCATGACGCGCTACAACGGAACCTTCACCGCAAGTGATGCGCAGACACTCGCCGTACGCCTGCTCGATGGCGTTTGCGATGCCCTCGCAGATTAGGTAAACTAGACGAGTTGCTTTTAGCAACACCATGACATTGGGACGTAGTTCAACGGTAGAACTCCGGTTTTTGGTGCCGGCTGTTGGGGGTTCGAATCCCTCCGTCCCAGCCCCAAAGAACATAGCGCTCCAGGCTCTTATGAACCTGGAGCGCTTTTTCGTGGGCATGCGGAGGGATTCGAACCCGCCAGGGTGCGGAGCTGAGGAAACGCGAAGCGTTTTCCAGCGCAGCACGCAAGGAGCGAAGCGACGCAGCGGGGCGCGGCCGCCGAAAAGGCGGACGCGGAATCCCTCCGTCCCATATCAACCAAGAGCGCCTTACATCTAGAATTATCAGCCCAGTTCCGAAAAGCGAGCCGTATGCAACAACCAAGTAACCACAGGCCCCGGGAGAGCGGGGACACCGGCTTAGGTTTATCGCGAGTTCCGCACGAACAGGAGGCCACTTAATGTGGCCTCCGTCGTGAGCAGGACTGTAGAGCAGGAAACCTAAGCCGGTGTCCCCGCTCTCCCGGGGCCGGCGGAACTAATTATTCAGCATGCGGTCGAAGCTTCCCGAGTCGCCATCCCGATAGTCGGCGGTCATCAGAATCTCCTGCGGAATGCGTCCGCCCTCGCGCAGCACATTGCGGAACTGCACGCGCGTGACCATGGGCAGGTCTTTGATCGTCGCCGCCAGGTTCTGCGGCACGCCCTGGTTGGCAGCCGCGGGCTCGCACTCGCCGCCGGCCTTCACGCGACGCTTGTGCTCGGCGAGCATGGCGCGATACATACCGGCATGAAGGCGAATCTCAACCACATTGGCGTTACGGGTCTGCTCGACAATGCGCGCACCCTCTCGGTCGATGTCGCCCACGTAGTAGACATAGTTAAAGCGATAGCCGATCTCGGCCAGGTAATCATCCAGTGCGTGTGAAACGCTCGCCTTGCAGCCGCCGCCAAAGATCACGCCACCCACCTTGGTGCCAAAAAGCTTGGCGTGCTTGCGGCCGCGCAGGAGCTTGACGATCTCGTCATAGGTGTCCAGGTTCTCGACCATAATGAACGGCTTGTCGGCGCCCAGCGTAAAGAAACCCGTAAAGTGCACGGGGCGATTGGGGGCGACCTTAATCGCCTGCATACTGATGCCTTTTTCGGTCATACGCCGAATCAGGCGCTCGCCGTGTTTGCCGTCAAAGGCCTTCTCATCGTTAAAAATCTGGTAGGCGCGCTGGCGACGCGAAGCGACCGGCGTGTCGGCGCCGCGATTCTGCTCTATCCAAGCCTGGATGATCGCAATCTCCTCGGCAATCTTGCGGTTGGACATCTCGTTGTGCTGAGTGCGCTGCGGAGCCTTTTTGCCATCCTTGCCCTCGACCTTAACGATTTGAGTCTGCTGCTCCTTAATCTTGGAGAGCGCCGTAGGCGTGGGAACGACCTTGAGCAGCTGCCTGCCCAGGACACGGGCCAGAGCAAACGCCGAAACCTCGCCATGAGCGGGCGGCTCAGGCTGCTGGGCGGCCGCATCGTTTGCAGTCGGTTTGGGCTGCACCTGGGATTTGCGCTTGGAATCTGCCTGAGCTTTGCGCTCTTGCTTTGGCGCGGACGAGCTCTTTTGCGAACGTTCGGGCTTGTCCCCCTTCGCCGGCTGGCGCTTGGGTTGCTCCACCGGGGCCTCAGCCTTCGCATCCTTGCTTTGCGTCGCCGCCTTCTCAGCCGCGGCCTCGGCATTTGAGCCACGGCCGCCACGGTGACGACGACGGCGGGGCTTGCTCGAAGCGCTCTCCCCTGCCTGCTTATCAGCGGACTGCTGAGCTTTGAGCTCGGTGTCAGCCACAGGCTGCGACTCGGATGGTTGCTGCTCGCAAGCCACCGGCTCAACGGTTTTCTCGGTTTGTTCGGCCTTATCGGCCTGAGCGGTCGAAGCCGGCTCGCCCTTCTCCTGACGCTTTACGGGATACGCACGTCCCGCAAAACCGCGGCCGGGACGACACGAACCCGGAGCCCTCTTGGCAGACTCCTCAACATCGTCTGCAACCTCGGAAGGCTCTTCAGCCTCATGCGCGACATCCTGCTGCGCAGCCTTAAAGTGAGCACCGCGACGACGCTTGGGCTCTTGGGCCTCCACGGGCTTTTGCTCCTGCGCGGGCTTCTGCAACTCGGCAGCAACCTTGGTCTCAACAGCCTCGGTATCGAACTCATCCTTTTGAGCCACGGCACGACGGAAGCGCTCCTGCTGGGCACGGCGCTGAGCATCGCGCTTGCCGCCCCCGCCAAAACCGCCGCGACCGGCCTTAGCCGTAAAGGCGCGAACGACGCTCTCATCGAGCAGCTCGTCGGTATCGATATGCTCGCGCGGGGCCGTTTCCACCGAAGCGGGCACCTCGACAACGTCCTCGACGGCCTCTTCGGCAACCTCGGCAGGCTGCTCCTGGGCATCGCGGATCTCGGCATTGATGGTATAGAACGCCGGGCGCCCGTTAATGCCGCTACCCTCGATCTTGGTCACGATATTTGCCGCGATAAGCTCATCGCGCATCGCCTTGGTGTCACATTCCTTATCGACGGAGCGGAAAATTTGCGCCAGCGCGCTCGACTTGATCTTGAGCGCCTTGCGGCAAAGCAGGTCGTAGGCAACCAGCTTGGCACGCTCAGCAGAAAGCGATGTCTGGCTGCTCAGACGCTCAGCCAGGGCATCGACATTATTTTGGTTATCGGAATATACCGTCTTGGCCACGGGGCCCCTTTCATATGTACACATATACGTCTATATGGTACAACGCGCGCCCTTATCCACGCAAAACATCTGCGAGAACACTCGAGCGTCACCCGCTTTTGCATGAAAAAAGACCGAGCCCGCGAAGTCGCGGACCCGGTCTTTCCGAGTCAAATGGATGGGAGATTCAACCCGTCCGACCGACTAGGCCTTGGCGACCTCGGCGTCGGCAGGAGCCTCAGCGGCAGCGGCGCGACCGTACTCGGCCTTGCCCATATCGGACCACTCGGGCTCCTCATCAGGCATGGAGCCAGCCTCCTTGCCGAAGAACTCCTTGAGGCAGTTGACGGCAACGATGAGGCCCAGGACCATCAGCAGGACGGCAAAGACGAGCTGCAGGCCCTTGGTGGCGGCGACGGAGACGGCGGCCGTGGTGGCGGTAGCCGGGATGGTACCGAAGAAACCGTAGGCCTGGACGGCGGTCATGCAGCCCATGGCGCTCTGGACCAGCGAGGTGAAGGTGCAGCAGAGCAGGAAGACGACGGGCACGTAGAGCATCCAGCCCTTGCGGCCGGTGCACTTGCAGAACACGGCGAGGGTGATCATGGTCATGCCGCCGAGCAGCTGGTTGGAAGCACCAAAGAGCGGCCAGATGTTGGCATAGCCACCAAAAGCGAGAGCGAGACCGGGAAGCAGGGTAACGACCGTGGCGAACCAGGGGTTGCCGAGGACCTTCATGTAGCCGGCCTTGGACTCGATGGCCAGGGCATCGTTGGTCTGGGCAAAGAACTCGGAGAACGAAGTGCGGGCGATGCGGGCGACGGCGTCGAGCGAGGTCAGGGCCAGAGCGGAGACGTTCATGGTCATAAAGACGGTAGCAAGCGTGCCGTCAACACCGAAGGCCTGCATACCGCGGGAGATGCCAGCGGCGAAGATCTGGAACGGAGTGGAAGCGACACCGGCGTTGAGGGCGCCGGTACCGGCGGTGTTCATGTCGGAGAACATGATGCCGGCGACGATGATGGCAAGGATGCCGACGAAGGACTCGACGATCATGGCGCCGTAACCGACCTTGACGGCGTCCTGCTCCTTCTCGACCTGCTTAGAAGAGGTGCCGGAAGAAACGAGGCTGTGGAAACCGGAGAGAGCACCGCAAGCGACGGAGACGAACAGGACCGGGAACATCATGCCGGAGGCAGTGGAGAAGCCGGTGAAGACCGGAGCGGTGATAGTGGCCTGACCGTGAACGCCCAGGACGACGATGCCGAGGACAGCGCAGACGATCATGACGATCATCATGATGGAAGTGAGGTAGTCACGCGGGGTCTTGAGCATCTGGATGGGCATAGCGCCAGCGAAGACCAGGTAGACCATGACGACGGCGAACCACTGGAACTTATCCAGGTAGACCGGGAACTGCATACCGACGGCGAACATGAGAACCATGAGGACCACGCCGGTGACGAACTCGGCAGCGCCGGTGAGGTTGAACTTCTTCTGGGCCCAACCAAAGGCGATGGCGACGAAGGTGAACAGGATGGAGATGGTACCAGCGCAGCCGGCGGCATAGGACTTGGTGAAGTCGATGGCACCGGTAGCGGCACCAGAAGCGTCAACGGCCGGGGTGAACATGAACGTCTTGCAGACCATGTCGGTGAAGGCGGCGATGACAATGATGCAGAACAGCCAGCAGAACAGCAGGAACAGGCGACGGCCGGTCTTGCCGATGTACTTCTCGATGAGCTGAGCCAGGGACTTGCCGTTGTTCTTCATCGAGGCGTACAGGGCGCCAAAGTCGTGAACGGCGCCAAAGAAGATGCCGCCGACGAGGACCCAGAGCACGACGGGAAGCCAGCCGAAGGCCATGGCGACGATCGTGCCCGTAACAGGGCCAGCACCGCAGATCGAGCTGAACTGGTGCGAGAATGCGGTGAAGGCGGAGACGGGCGAGAAGCTGTTGCCGTCCTTCATGCGCTTGGCCGGCGTGAGGGCCTCTTTGTCAACGCCCCACTTGTTGGCCAGCCATCGGCCATAGCCCAGATAGCCGCAGGCGAGCACCGCCGCGGCCACAACCATGAGCAAAACTCCGTTCATTACATTTCCTCCTCTAAAAAGAACTTCCCAGACATAAAAAATGAGGGCCGTCGGTTGCGCTCGACGGCCCTCATCTTCATCAGCCGCCCGTTATCGTACGGGCTAGCTGTATGTGCTAACCCGCATCAGATAATTACTACGCTGATAATGTTTAGCTGATGCGTGAACATGTCTAAGAAATCCTCTTCAATCATGATGTGAACGATCCGTGCGTGTTCACATCCCCCAGTGGTTGAAAAGGAGTATGAAACTTTAGTTACCTAAAGTCAACGCAAATATGTAATGAATTTTCCACTTTTTTGAATTTCTCGGTATAAAACGCCACTGACCTCGGACTTTACCGAACGACAGTTTTTGCTTGAGAGATGCTCCTCGGGGGCGGGGCGGACGCCTGCCGCCATATATGAACTTTCCTGCTCGGACAGTCCTGCTCACGACGGAGGCCACATTAAGTGGCCTCCTGTTCGTGCGGAACT
>CABSNX010000096.1 GCA_902479205.1 uncultured Collinsella sp.
CACAAGGCTATTCGTCGGCAGCGTCAGATGTGTATAAGAGACAGATGCATGTGGCATCGGCGCGCTTGCCGATATCAACGGTGAGCGCCATCACCAGATCCTGGACGACGCACTGTCCATTCTGGTCAACTTGGAGCACCGCGGTGGCACGGGACTCGAGAAGAACACCGGCGACGGCGCTGGCATCCTGTTCCAGGTTCCGCATCACTTTTTCCGTAAAGAGGCTCAAAAGTGCGGCCAGATTCTGCCGGCAGAGGGCGACTATGGCGTGGCCATGCTGTTCTTCCCACAGGACGACAAAGGCGTAGAGGATGCCCGCCGCGTGTTTGAGGAGGGTTGCGCTGAGGCCGGCGTGCCGCTGCTCTTTTGGCGCGAGGTGCCCGTCGACCCGCACGACCTGGGCGAGACAGCCCGCGCCTGCATGCCTACTATCCTGCAGGCCTTCCTGGGCCGTCCGGACGACACGCCCGCCGGCGATGCCTTCGAGCGCCGCCTGTACGTGTGCCGCCGCACCATCGAAAAGAAGGCCGACGCCGAGTTTGCCCTGCGTGACAAGATCTTCTACGTGTGCTCTATGAGCTCGCGCACCATCGTGTACAAGGGCATGCTGGTCGCCACGCAGATGCGCCGCTTTTTCATCGACCTCAACGACGCCGCCGTCAAGACGGCCGTAGCGCTCGTCCACTCGCGCTACTCCACCAACACTACGCCCAGCTGGGAGCGCGCGCACCCCAACCGCTTTATCATCCACAACGGCGAGATCAACACCCTCAAGGGCAACGTCAACTGGATTCGCGCCCGCGAACCCAACCTGTACAGTCCCGTGTTGCAGCACGATCTTGAGCGCGTGATGCCCATCATCAACCGCGAGGGTTCCGACTCTGCGATTTTGGACAACGTGCTCGAGTTTTTGGTCATGAACGGCCGTCCGCTCACGCGCGCCGCATCCATGTTGCTGCCCGAGCCGTGGGACCACAACGACAGTCTGAGCGAGGAGCGCCGCGCCTACGACGCCTACCAGTCCATGCTCATGGAGCCGTGGGATGGCCCGGCGGCCATCGCCTTTACCGACGGTCGCACGCTGGGTGCCGCTCTTGACCGTAACGGCCTGCGTCCCGCCCGCTACTATGTGACGCGCGACGGCCGCTTTATGCTGGCAAGCGAGGTGGGCACCATCGAGGTGAGCCCCGAGAACATCCTGGCGAGCGGCTGTCTGGGACCGGGCCAGATGCTCGAGGTCGATTTTGCCCGCGGCCGCGTGATCTACAACGATGAGCTGCGCGCCCGTTATGCCAAGGAAAAGCCCTACCGCGACTGGATTGCCGAGGAGACGCTGACCGTTGACGCGCTCGATGAGCCCGTTGCGGCAACGCCCGCCGAGGACGCCGAGGTGCCCGCCGCCGTGCGCATGGCTAAGCTCGGCTACCACTGGGATGACGTCGACGAGGTCGTGCGTCCCATGGCCCAGCAGGGCAAGGCCCCGCTCGCCTCGATGGGCATCGATGCGCCGCTGGCCTGTCTGTCCAAGAAGACGCGTTCGTTCTTCGACTACTTCTATCAGCTGTTCGCCCAGGTCACGAACCCGCCGATCGACGCCCTTCGCGAGCACATGGTGACTTCGACCACGCTCTACCTGGGCAACCACGGTAACCTACTCGAGGATTCTCGCACGGCATGTCAGCTGGTGCGCTTGGAGCGCCCTTTGCTCAACGAGGAGGAGTTCGAGCGTATCTGCGCCATCGACCGCGTGGGCTTTAAGACCCGTCGCTTCCGTGCCGTGTACCGCCGCGATGCCGGTGGGGGCGCGCTGCAGGCTGCGCTCAAGCAGCTTGCAGAGGACGTTGAGGCTGCGGTCCGCGACGGCGTGAACATTGTGGTGTTGAGCGATCGTGCCGCTGCGGGCGAGGTGCCCGTGCCATCGCTGCTTGCCGTGGGCTGCGTGCACAACCACCTGATCCGCGCTGGCGTGCGTACCTTTGCCGATATCGTGGTGGAGTGCGGTGACGCCGTGTCCCCGCACGACTTTGCGGCACTGGTGGGCTACTCCGCGAGCGGTATCTATCCGTACAACGCACATGCGTGCATCCGCGATCTGGCGGCACGCGGCGATTTGGATGTGACGGCCGAGCAGGGCATCGCCAACTACAACAAGGCCGCGACGGCGGGCATCGTCTCCATCATGTCCAAGATGGGCATCTCCACGGTGCAGAGCTACCATTCGGCGCAGATCTTCGAGGCCGTGGGCTTTACGCCGGAGTTCGTCAACGCGTACTTCGCCGGCACGGTGAGCCGTGTGGGCGGTATGGGCGTCGCGGATGTCGAGCGCGAGCAAAATGAGCGCTACGACGCCGCGCTCGCCATCCTTAAGAGCCCGGCTCCCGATCAGCTGCCCACACTGGGCCTGACCAAGTGGCGCCCGCTCGGTGGCGAGGATCACCTGATTGACCCCCAGACCGTCTACCTGCTGCAGACCGCCTGCCGCGAGGACAGCTACGACACCTTTAAGGAGTACAGCGCCCGCCTGCACCGCACCGGTCGTGCCGTGCGTCTACGTGACCTGCTCGACTTTAATGCCAGCGGCCGCACGCCGGTTTCGCTCGACGAGGTGGAGCCCGCGCTCAACATCGTCCGCCGCTTTAACACCGGCGCCATGTCGTACGGTTCCATCAGCAAAGAGGCACACGAGTGCATGGCCATCGCCATGAACCGCCTGCACGGCCGTTCCAACTCGGGCGAGGGCGGCGAGGATCCGCGTCGCGAGACCCCGCTGGCCAACGGTGACTCCAAGAACTCCGCCATCAAGCAGGTGGCAAGCGCGCGCTTTGGCGTGACGAGCCGCTACCTGTGCAGCGCCTTCGAGATTCAGATCAAGATGGCCCAGGGCGCCAAGCCCGGCGAGGGCGGACACCTGCCCGGCAAGAAGGTCTACCCCTGGATCGCCGAGGTCCGTCAATCTACGCCCGGCATCGGCCTGATTTCGCCTCCGCCGCACCACGACATCTACTCCATCGAGGACCTGGCGGAGCTTATCTTCGATCTTAAGAACGCCAACCCCGGCGCGCGCGTGTCGGTCAAGCTGGTCAGCGAGGCCGGCGTCGGCACCATCGCCACCGGTGTGGCCAAGGGTGCCGCCGACAAGATCTTGATCAGTGGCCACAATGGCGGCTCGGGTGCCGCGGCGCGCGATTCCATCTGGCATGCGGGCCTGCCGCTAGAACTTGGCCTTGCCGAGGCCCAGCAGACGTTGCTGCAAAACGGCCTGCGCTCCCGCGTGGTGCTCGAGGCCGACGGCAAGCTTATGGACGGCACCGATGTTGCCGTCGCCTGCCTGTTGGGCGCCGAGGAGTTTGGCTTTGCGACCATGCCGCTCATCTCCATGGGCTGCCTCATGCAGCGCGACTGCCAGCAGGATACCTGCCCGGCCGGCATCGCTACGCAAAACTGCCGCCTGCGTCGTGGCTTCCGCGGTAAACCCGAGCACGTCGAGCACTTTATGCTCTTTGTTGCCGAACAGCTGCGCGAGGTCATGGCGAGCCTGGGCTTCCGCACCGTCGACGAGATGGTCGGCCATCCCGAGTGCTTGCGCCAGATCGAGGTCCCGGGCAACCGCAAGGCCAACCTGCTCGATCTGTCGCCCGTGCTGGCAAGCGCGACCTGCGAGTTCGGTGCCCATATTCCGGGCGCCGATGGTCGCCACTTCCTGCCGCAGATGGCTGCGGACAGCGAGCTCGACAAGACGCTCGATTCCACGTTGTTTGTGCCCTATACGGCCGATGCCCGTGCGCACCTGCGTCCGATTCGCTTCCGTGCCGATATCGCCAACGTCAACCGTTGCGTGGGCACCATCCTGGGCAACGCGGTGACCAAGGCGCATCCCGAGGGCCTGCCCGCCGGCTCCATTACCATCGATTGCGATGGTTCGGCTGGTCAGAGCTTTGGCGCGTTCCTTCCGCGTGGCATTACGCTCAACGTGTGCGGCGACGCCAACGATTACTTTGGCAAGGGCCTTTCGGGCGGCGAGGTGTCGGTGCGCCCCAACCCGCATGCGACTTACAAGTTCGACGAGAACATTATCGTGGGCAATGTTGCGTTCTTTGGCGCCACGAGCGGCCGCGGCTTCATTAACGGTCTGGCCGGTCAGCGTTTTGCCGTGCGCAACTCCGGTGCCACCGTGGTGGTCGAGGGCTGCGGCAACCATGGTTGCGAGTACATGACGGGTGGTCTGGCGCTCATCCTGGGCGAGGTCGGGCAGAACTTCGCCGCTGGCATGACGGGTGGCGTGGCCTATGTCTTTGACCAGTACGGCACGCTCGATGCCCGTGTGAACCACGAGAGCGTTGAGCTCAAGGCCCCGACGGCCGGCGAGCTGGCGCAGATTCGCGCGCTCATCCAGGAGCACGTGGACGCGACTCAGAGTCCGCGCGGCATTAAGCTGCTCTACAGCTTTGAGACGATGAGTAAACACTTTGTGAAGGTCATTCCGACCGAGTACGAGCGCGTGCTGGCGATTGTCGCCGCGAGCGAGGCTGCCGGCAAGACGCATGCGCAGGCAGAGGAGCTGGCGTTTGACATTGTGACCGGTCGCGCGAGTGCCGCGGATGTCGCTCGCTTCGATGTCGCGGGCGGCGTTGCGTCCGTGGCCGCCGGCTCTGTTGCTTCGACCAAGAAGGAGGCGTAAGTGCCATGGGTAAGCCCGGTGCTTTTCTTGATATCGATCGCGTGACCCACGAGCTCCGCCCCGTGGAGGAGCGCAGCCATGATTTTGATCCACTGTACGTGGAGCTCGATGACGATGCGCGTCGCGCCCAGGCGAGCCGCTGCATGATGTGCGGCGTGGCGTTTTGCCAGATGGGCGCGAGCTTTGGCAATGCACGCCCGAGCGGCTGCCCGCTGCACAACCTGATTCCCGAGTGGAATGAGCTGGTGTACCGCGGCCGCTGGGACGAGGCTGCCGAGCGTCTGTCGCTCACCTCGCCCATGCCCGAGTTTACGAGTCGCGTGTGCCCGGCGCTTTGCGAGGCCGCGTGCAACCTGGGTTCGGTCGACGGTCAGCCCACGACGATTCACGACAACGAGCGTGCGATCAGCGACCACGAATGGGCAAATGGCGGTCCGCGTCGCTTTGAGCCGGCGGGGGAGGATGCGCCCTCGGTTGCCGTGGTAGGCTCCGGTCCTGCTGGTCTGGTGGCTGCATGGGAGCTCGCCCGTCGTGGCGCCCGCGTGACGGTGTTTGAGCGCGACGACCGCCCGGGCGGTCTGCTCATGTACGGCATTCCCAACATGAAGCTCGAGAAGTCTGTGGTCGAGCGTCGCGTGGCGCTCATGCGCGAGCTGGGCATTGTGTTTGAGCTGGGTGCCGATGTGAACGATTCCAAGGTTGCCGCCAAGCTCGATGACTTTGACGCCGTCGTGGTGGCTGCCGGCGCTCGTGCGCCCCGCGGTCTTTCGGCTGCGAACGTGGACGCTCCGGGCGTGGTGTACGCGGTGGACTACCTGACGGCTTCGACCGTCTCGGTGCTCGATGGCGGCGATCCCGCGGTGAACGCGCGCGGCCTGGACGTTGTGGTCATTGGTGGTGGCGACACTGGAAACGACTGCGTGGCTACCGCCGTGCGTCAGGGCGCGCGCAGCGTGCGCCAGTTTGAGTTCTTGCCGGCTGCGCCCGATAAGCGCGCGGCGAGCAACCCTTGGCCGCAGTGGCCCAACGTTAAGAAGACCGACTACGGTCAGCAGAAGGCTATCGCTGCGATGGGTGGCGAGATGCGCGCCTGGGGCGTGGATACGCTCGAGGTGCTGCTGGACAAGAAGGGCGCGGCTGCGGGTCTGCGCGTGGTCGATCTGGACTGGTCGGCGGGAAAGCCCGAGCGCATCGCGGGCTCCGAGCACGAGGTCCCGGCGCAGCTGGTGCTCATCGCCTGCGGCTTTACGGGTCCGGAGCATAGCGTGTTCGAAGCTGTCGGCGTGCCCGTTGCCACGGCGGGCCGCCCGCTGCCCGTGATGGCTTCCGAGGGCTCGCACCTTGCGGCCCGTGCGAATGGCGTTGCTGCGGATGCCGCGCCGGTGTATGTGGCCGGCGACGCCCGCAACGGCAGCTCGCTCGTGGTAAGCGCCATGGCGGATTCCCTGACCTGCGCGGCCGAGGTCGCCGAGACCTTGGGGCTGTAAGGCAATCACGGAGCTACTCAACAATCGAATCGGCAAGGGCTGTCCCCAACAGCCGGCACATAAGGAATGTCCCAAAGTGTCGGCAGTTGGGGACATTCCTTATGTGCCGGCATCCGGGCTACTCCTTGCGGGTTTGCGAGCGTTTTGCTCGTTTGCCGACGTCTGGTTGCCCGCCTGTTGACGTTTGCGTTCGTTGCGCTCTGCTGTTTATGTGGCGGCTTTAGTTGCTTGCGGACAGCAGTGCAGGTGATTCGTCTAGTTCTATCTGCGATTTTGTGGCAATTTGTATAATCTGCAAGTATCCCGTCAAGTGTTTGGTCAGCATCTGGTTTGCAACCCGATGCTCATTTCGCCCGCGCTGGCGGCGACCACCTGCCCTCCTCGTAAGCTCAAATTGAGGTTTATCAGTTTGAGGAGGATGCCATGGCTGATCATGTTTTGGACCGGGGACGTCTGGACGAAGCCGTCGGTAACGATATTGCCGACATGGCTCAGTTTTGGATGCTGCGCAAGTTTCAGTTTTTGGAGTCGGCGCGCGAGCAGTTCGAGATTATCGTCGATCCATGGCTCAGCTATTGCGAGGAGCCCTCGCAAAACGAAATCATGGCCTATAACATGGCATTTACCGATTGGCTGCTGTTCGAGCGTCCCTATTACCATGACAAGACGCTGCTGGAGCTGTATGTGGACGAGCCGCCGACGTCGCTTTCGCCTGCTTCGCTCAGACGGCTCGAACAGGTGCGCGACACGCAGTATTTCTCGCGCTTTGGCATTTTGGACAAGGATCCCGCGACCGGCATGGTCGTGCTGAAAGACACGCGCACCGACCGTCGCTTTGACGCCTACGACCCACATATCGTGCAAAAGGAGCATTGGAATGACGGTGCTATTGCGGTGCGCATCGCGTGCGTCGACGACGTCTGGCTAACGGCGGGGCAGCTCTACCTGTATGACATCGCGCGCCTGAGCGACACGGCGGTCGACGGGCCGGGCGCGGTGCATCCCGAGGACCTAGAGGACGGTTTCGACACCTCGTGCGTCAGCTTCTTTTTGCGCCTGGTCCGCGACATCATGGGCGCCCAGGGGCGCTACGCGAAGTCGCTCAATATTTACGAGCAGGAATGGGAGTAGGGGACTGTCTCTTATACACATCTGACGCTGCCGACGA
>CABSNX010000097.1 GCA_902479205.1 uncultured Collinsella sp.
AGATACTGATCGGTCTCGTGGGCTCGGAGATGTGTATAAGAGACAGTTCTTTTTCCTGGCGCGCGTCTGCATCTTCCAAATGTGGCGCACCATGGGCAACGACGAACTTGGCTCCCTCAACCGCTCGTTGGGGTAGGGGCGATATAGAGGGGCCGCACCGCGCTATTTGTATCGGCGCGGGCGGGAGGACCCGGCAGGATCGGTAAGGCATAAAGCCGCCGAGCCTGCTAAAACTGTTAAACTCTGCTAAAGTTGCTAAACTTTGTTAAAGTTGTTAAAACTAGCAGAGGAGGACAGAATGACGAAAGCTGTTAACCCCTTTAAGCCAACGGCGGGCATGAATCCGCCTGAGCTTATCGGACGGGACACTGTTTTGGATGACTTTGCCGAGGCTCTTGAGAATGGTCCTGGTGCCCCCGATCGACTCATGCGCATCTCGGGCGTCCGAGGCACAGGTAAAACGGTGCTCCTTAATGCATTGGGTGACCTTGCACGCAAAAAAGGATTCGAGGTCGTTGACGTTGCCTCCAATGCTGGTTTTTGCAATAGAATCCTCGAGGCTCTGCAGCGAAACGTTCGTCTTGAATCAATCTCGATTTCCCCATCGATTTTAGGGGTCAGCCTTGGCTCCATGGAGATGTCGAAGTCGGCCTCTCATCTGGGCGAGGCGATGTACGATGCTGCGAAGCGCGGTGGTCTGCTCATTACGCTCGACGAGATCCAGGATGCCTCAACTGAGGAAATGCGCGAGCTAGGCAATGAGATGCAGCTCTTGATCCGCCAAGGAGCGAATGTCGCTTTCGCTTTCGCCGGGCTGCCGACATCGGTAGATGGCGTGGTGGTGGATGATACGTTGACGTTCCTTCAGCGAGCCAAACATGTTGAACTTACTCGGCTTTCCGATTTTGAAGTTGGCGGATCGTTTGAGGATACGATGAGACGAGCGGGCAAGGAGCTCGACAAAGGTGCCGCTGAGCTATTAACAAAAGCTTCGGCAGGCTATCCCTTTATGGTCCAGCTGGTCGGATATTACGCTTGGCAGGTTGCTGCGCGCAGTGGGGCGGAGAGTGTGAGCGAAGAGGCGGCTCGTAAGGGTATCCAGGCGGCTCTTGATAGCTTTAATGCTATGGTGATTGCCCCAGCGCTGCGCAGGGTGTCGGAACGGCAGTTTCAGTATCTCGCGGCGATGGCTCAATGCGAGGGCGTCGATATCGCCAACGGCGATATCGCCAAGAAGATGGGTTTGTCGGCGAACAAAGTTGGGTCATATCGCAAGCGCCTGATCGATGCGGGGTTGATTGAGCCCGCGGGCTATGGCTGTGTTTCGTTTGCAATTCCGTACATGCGCGATTATCTGTTGGAGACCGTTCGAGAGGACTAATAAAGAATGGGCTGTCCGCGCTGTCGCTGGGGCCGTCCTTGTATCTTTGTCTCAATCTGTAACATCTGGACGAAAATTCGGCCTGCAACTGTTACAGATTGAGATGATTGACTGAGGCGTTTGCGGCAAAAGAGGAATCGTCGCAAATTCCCCCTTGCCCATCCTCGACTGTTTGGTTACTATAGAACGGCTGTTACGGAGAGCTGACCGAGAGGCCGAAGGTGCTCGCCTGCTAAGCGAGTATGCCCCAAAAGGGCATCTGGGGTTCGAATCCCCAGCTCTCCGCCAGTATGACTTTGAAGAAGGGTCCCATTTGGGGCCCTTTTTTATTATCAAGAATGGCGGCTGGGGATTAGAGTCCGAAAGGGCGTGAACATTAGGCAAACACGGGGCGCTTGAAAACGGGGAGACCCAGGCGTGCTCGTGCACCCCGGTGTGGGGTTCCGAGGGGATGGAGTAGAAATATGGTAAAGGTCGGGCTGCGTAAGCCGAATCTAAAGACATCACTCAAGGCAAGAACGACCGGCAGAGCGAAGCGCGCGGTAAGGCGGGCGATAATCCCCGGCTATGGTAAGAAGGGCATGGGGTGGATCAAAAATCCGAAGAAGGCTGCTTACAATGCCGTATACAGCAGAACGACCGTCGGAGTTGGGGATGTCGCTCGCGCCGTTGCTAAATCAGGCGCTCGGAGCTCGGCGTCAAGGACGTCCTCAATTACTGTTTCATCGCATGAAATTACACCTTTGGCGAAGCCTGAACAGAAATCTCTCACTCGAGAGATTACGTCGGTTGACAGGGCAAACAAGGCGCTTTTGCTATGCTTCCTTCTTGGGTGGTCGGGCGCTCATAGGGCGTATGCACGGATGTGGGGTAGCTTCTTTCTATATCTCTTTACCTTTGGCCTTTTTGGATTTGGTTGGCTGTTTGATATTGTGACACTACTGATGAGACGCTCCGAGCTAAGGCGTCTCGGCGACAGTGATCCGACTCAACAGCAAGCGCCATGTTCCGTTGATTCTACATTCGATCGAAATGTCGCCGACTCCGGAAATTGGGAACAGCGTGGAGATGGGGAGGCTGCGGCTCGGCTAGAGCTTCAACGTAAAAACCGTGCCTATATGGAAGAAAACGGCATCGACGTGGAGATGTTTACCGAGGAAAAGGTCGCGGCGGACGCCTTGCGAACCATTGAGTCGGTATGCCCGTGCATGCTTAGGTTTGACCGAGGCATGAGCGAAGAGGAGCCAAGCATCAGCTTTTGCTCTCCAACAAAGACGGGGAAAATGCCCAAGAATGTCGTCGAGGCCCGCATTTACCATCAGGATGTGAAGCTATTGATGGATTCCCACGGCTTCGAATTGCCGGAGTATGGTGACAGCATCAATGTCATGATTAGTTATCTAGCTGATGGGCGCATAAATAAAGTCGATATCCATGGGTTCCATAATGGCCGCTCCGTTAGTGTCTCCATTCGCAGGCGGAGTGACGATCTTGTTATGACGAGTGCGGGCACCATCGGAGAAACGGGTGCCTGGCAATCGCTGTGTCCTGGGGCAGACCCCTCATCTGGGGATCTTTTCAGGGCCTTGACCAAGGAGGTCGAAAGGATCTACTGGCATGCCCGGTGGACCCGTTTTCAAGGTCCGAAAAGACACAGCGAAGGTAAACGGCTAGCAATGTCGCTTTGGTGATTCTGACGCATCCCGTTTAAGAGGTATTCAAAAAGAGGCGCCCCGTTGGACGCCTCATTTGGTTCGATGTGATATCGCTCCGGCCCTACACCTCGGGTGCCTTGGCTATGGTTTCGCTTTCTGCCGTAAGCGGGCGATTGTCGATGCGGCGGCCCAGGCGGTCGAGCTTCACAAGGAGCCACTCAATGGGATTCGGCCCCGAGCCTTCCTCGTCGGCAACCAAATCCATGACGGCGATCTTGGTGCCGTCTTGCTTGAGCGTCACGCTACCCACCTTGTCGCCTACATGTACCGTGCCCGAAAGGTCATCATAGGTAACCTTCTCGGTCACCTCTCCGGCAAGCGCAAAGACGGTCGCCTGAGCTGCGGGATCGGCGAGCGTGGCATCGATCGTCTTGTCCGTCCAATCGGTCTGGCCAATGCGCGCGATGAGCGGATTGCCGTTGGCAGTCTTTTCCTGCGTGTTGGCGATCGCAACCGTCACCTTGTGGCCGTAGTACCAGTTGGCAAGGGCGGCCGTGTCGGCAAAGCGCTGATCGGTGGTGCTGGAGTTCAAGACGACGGTGTAGGTCTCGTCGCCATCGCGGTTGTAGGCTGCCGTAAAGCAATAGCCGGCATCGTCGGTGGTGCCGGTCTTACCGCCGATATTGCCGTCCTGCCCCAGCAGCTCATTGTGCGTATCCATGGAATGCGAATGGTCGGAACCGTCGGCGCCCGTAACCTCAATCCAGGAATCATCGCTCGCCACGATTTCGCGGAACGTGTCGTTCTTCATTGCCTCCTGCATCATCAGGGCTACATCGTGCGCGGTGGAGTGCATGTTACCGGCCCACTCATCAAAGTCCAGACCGTGCGGATTCTCAAAAAGCGTTCCCGTGCAGCCGAGCTCTTGAGCGCGCTCGTTCATGGCCTTTACAAAGGTGGCCACGGCGTCCTTGGTCTTGGGGTCGATCTTTTTGCCCACGTGCTCGGCAAGCGCGATGGCGGCATCGTTGCCCGAGGGGATCATCAGGCCGCGCAGAGCTTGCTCCACGGTGAGCTCGTCGCCTTCGAGCAGGCCGGCGGTCGAGTTGCCTACGGTGGCGGCAGCATTGCTCACCGTGATCTTCTCGTCCATTTTGCAGTTCTCAACGGTCAGGATCGCGGTCATCACCTTGGTGATCGAGGCAATCTTGACCTGATCATCGGCGCTGCGGGCGTAGTAGACGGTGCCGTCTTTCCCCATGACAACGGCATTGGTTGCCTCGATATCGGGGAGGTTTTCGGCCGTAATACCGCGTGCATCGGCGGTTTTGCCGCAAATGTCGTCAGTTGTTAGCACTTGGGCGCCGGCGACCGTTGGCGCGCCGGCAACAAGGGCGACGGCACAGATAAAGCCGGCAGCAAGCTGGGCAGAGCGCTTTGCAAAAGAGGTGAAGGGCTTCACGGATTTCGCTTTCGACGGGGTGGTCTCTTCTGGCACTAGAGTATATCGTTTGCCGGCGCAGGCGAGCGTCGAGCGCGCGCATGGCCTGCATCTGTGCCCGAACGGACATATGGGTGCTTAAGGACGACTTAATCGCCCGCGCTTGTTGTGTGTGGCGAGCGTCCCCTCGGGCATAATGGAGCGCGAGAGGAGCACGCATGAACGAGCGCATTTTGGTAGTCGACGACGAGAAGGCCATCGCCGACCTGGTGGGTATCTACCTTACAAAAGAAGGCTTTGATGTTCAGATTGCCTATAGCGGGGCCGACGCGGCCAAAGCAATCTTGGAGCAAGAGTTTGATCTGGCGTTGCTCGATGTCATGCTGCCTGATATCGACGGCTTTGAACTGCTGCGCACGATTCGTGCCAGCCACACCTATCCCGTGATTATGCTGACGGCTCGTGATGCCCAGCAGGATAAGATTGAGGGCCTTTCGCTCGGTGCGGACGATTACGTGGTCAAGCCGTTCCGCCCGTTGGAGCTTGTTGCGCGCGTCCACGCCCAGCTTCGCCGCTATACCAGCTACGGTAGCCGAGTGCAGGTGGCTGAGTCTCCGGTCATTCAGCTCGACGGTCTCGAGATCAATCGCGACGCTCGTGCCGTGACAGTGGACGGTGCGCCGGTGCGCCTCACGCCCATCGAGTATTCCATCTTGCTGTATCTGGCCGAGCATCGCGGCAGCGTAGTGCCCGTGGAGGACCTGTTCCGCGCGGTGTGGAACGAGGACTTTATGCCCGGCTCCAACAATACCGTGATGGTGCATATTCGCCACCTGCGCGAAAAGATTGGCGACGATGCCCAAAAACCGCGCTTTATCAAAAACGTCTGGGGCGTCGGCTACATCATCGAATAACGCTTTTCGCTTGTGAGGATCTTGATATGACAAAAGATGATAGACAGGCGTTCGAGGTGCCCGATCGACTCTTTGAATACGTGAGGGCAGTCGTCGACAACCGCGCGCTCGCGACGGTACTGCTCTTTTTGCTGAGCCTGCTGCTGGTCGGTATCGACAACATCGCTGGCATTTTGGCAGTTTTGCTTATCGGGTTTTTGCTGATCGATCGATTCGAAACCGTGCGCCGTTGCGTGGTGATTGGCGGTGCCGCGTGGGTAATCACGCTGGCGATTGGCGCCATGGCGTTTGGCGGCATTGCCGAGCCGGTGTTCTTTGACGCCGGCTTTGTATTCAACATGCTTGGTTTTGTCTTGGCGCTTGCCGTGTGCGTCTTATTCTTTTGTGGCCGAGCACTGTATTACCAAGGCTACGAGCAAGGGGAACAGCATGCCGATCGCGTGCTTGCGGCCCGTATCCAGGACCGCCTGATCGATCATCCTGACGCCTGGGATAACATCGACGGCGACTTCCTGGAGGTCGAGGGTGCGCTCAACCGCGTGCGCGATCGCGAGCGTAAGGTGCAGCAGGCCCTACGCGACGAGTCACATCGCAAGGATGACTTGGTCACATACCTGGCGCATGACTTGCGCACGCCGCTCGCCAGCGTGGTGGGCTACCTCTCCCTGTTGCAGGAGGCCCCCGAGCTGCCAGTCGAGCAGCGCGCGCACTTTACGGGCGTGGCGCTTGACAAGGCACATCGGCTCGACGCACTTGTCGAGGAGTTCTTCGACATTACACGCTTTGATTTCCACGATATTGTGCTTACGCGCGGCTACGTCGACTTGAGCCTGTTGCTGGCGCAGGTCGCCGATGAGTTCTATCCCATTCTCAACGAACAGCATAAGGAAGCACAGATTGATGTGCACGAGGACCTGACGGTGCTTGTGGATGGCGACAAGATGGCGCGCGTGTTCAACAACATCATGAAAAACGCCGTCGCCTATAGTTACGAAGGCTCGACCATTACGATCGAGGCCCGACGCCAAGATGACGGCGGCGTGCGCGTGCGCTTTATTAACCATGGTGACCCGATTCCCGCGGCTAAGCTCAAGGTGATCTTTGAGAAGTTTTATCGCCTGGATGCAGCGCGTGCGACCAATCGCGGCGGTGCTGGGCTGGGCCTCGCCATCGCCAAGGAGATTGTATGCGCGCATGGCGGTACCATCGCGTGCGAATCGACGCCCGAGCATACCGTCTTTACCATCGAGCTGCCTGCCGCGTAGCGTAGGCGCCCTTACAAACACCTGACAATGCGCTCACGTGCATATGAGCCGCGATTTCTACTATCGATACTGCTGAATTGATATCGATGTGGAGGTATGCGGTATGACGGCTGCTGCGGCTATGGAGCCCACGGAGCTCGAGGAGCTAATGGAGGCGCAAGCCGAGGCTGCGCACGAGCGCGAAGTCGGGGACGCGACTCGTCCCACGGCGCAGGATCTTGCCGCCTCGTCGACGCGCATCGACGTCGAGGGCCTCGATCTGTTCTATGGCGACCACCACGCGCTCAAGGACGTATCCATCAAGATTCGCGACAAGCAGATCACCTCGTTTATCGGTCCTTCGGGCTGCGGCAAGTCGACGCTGCTGCGTTGCTTTAACCGCATGAACGACGACATCAAGGACTGCCGCATCGAGGGTAAGATCGCGCTCGACGGCCAGGATATCCTGGGCGACTACGACATCTGCCGCCTGCGCCAGCGCGTGGGCATGGTGTTCCAGCGCCCCAACCCGTTTCCCATGAGCATCTACGACAACGTCGCGTATGGTCCACGCGGCATGGGCGTGCGCGACCGCGCCGTTCTGGATGAGTTGGTCGAGGACTCTCTCCGTCGCGCTGCGCTATGGGATGAGGTCAAGGACAAACTCAAGGAGTCGGGGC
>CABSNX010000098.1 GCA_902479205.1 uncultured Collinsella sp.
CTTGTACTCAATTTCGTATCCGGCATGGCGAAGTGAGGAGATGGCGGTGTAGATGCTGCGCCGCGCCGCCGAAATGGGCATGCGGGCGGGGTCGTCGGGATGGGCGAGGCGCTGGATCAACTCATCGGAAAGCATGGCCTTGTCCTCGCCGGTGTTCTCGCTTAATAGCTGCAAGATGCGAACGGCGCGATAGGCTGCCATCGAGGCGGCGCCTCTCGCTGTGGTGTCGTAGGTTTCAACAGCGGCTTCGGTCATGGTGCCCACGTCCTTTCCGTTTTGGGTGGCGACGGTATGGAGCCTAGGACGTGGGGCTTTCCCAGGGGCGCAGGACGCTCTGGGCGGTCGGTAGTCGTCGGCAAACGGCGGTTCGAGTTTTCAACAGCCCTGCCCAACTGACCAAAAACTTGCCAAAAGCTTGACGGATGCTGTTGAAAAAAGCGTCTCTCGACCGATGTCGAGAGACGCTTGTGCGATGAGCGTTGGCGTGTGGCGACGCGAGCTAACGTCCGACGATTAGAAGTCGGCGTTGCCCACGGTGCGCGGGTGCGGCAGGACGTCGCGGATGTTGCCCACGCCGGTCAGATACATGACCAAGCGCTCGAAGCCCAGACCGTAGCCGGCGTGCTTGCAGGAACCGTAGCGGCGCAGGTCAAGGTAGTACTTGTACTGCTCGGGATTCATGCCCAGGTCCTTGATGCGGGCCTCGAGCAGATCCAGGCGCTCCTCGCGCTGGGAGCCGCCGATAATCTCGCCGATACCGGGAACCAGGCAGTCGGCGGCGGCGACGGTCTTGCCGTCCTCGTTCATGCGCATGTAGAACGCCTTGATCTCGGCCGGGTAGTCGGTTACGAAGGTCGGGCGCTTAAAGTGCTCCTCGGTCAGGAAACGCTCGTGCTCGGTCTGCAGGTCGATGCCCCAGCTCACGGGATAGTCAAACTTGTGGCCGGCGGCGACGGCCTGCTCCAGGATTTCGACGGCCTCGGTATAGGTGACGCGGGCAAAGTCAGAGTTGGCGACGTGGTCCAGGCGCTCGATCAGGCCCTTGTCCACAAACTTGTTGAGCATGTTGAGCTCGTCGGGACAGGTGGCCATAACGTCCTTAAGGACGTACTTGAGCATGGCCTCGGCGTTATCCATGTAGTCGTTCAGATCGGCAAATGCCATCTCGGGCTCGATCATCCAAAACTCGGCGGCGTGGCGCGTGGTGTTGGAGTTTTCGGCGCGGAAGGTGGGGCCAAAGGTGTACACGTCGCCAAAGGCCATGGCAAAGTTCTCGGCATTGAGCTGGCCGGACACGGTGAGGCTCGCGTGCTTGCCAAAGAAGTCCTGGCTCCAGTCGACCTCGCCGGACTCGGTGAGAGGCGGATTTTTGGGATCGAGCGTGGTCACGCGGAACATCTCGCCGGCGCCCTCGCAGTCACTCGTGGTGATGATGGGGGTGTTGACGTAGACAAAGCCCTGCTCCTGGAAGAAGCGGTGGATGGCGGCAGCCGCGACAGAGCGGATGCGGAACACGGCGCGGAACAGGTTAGTACGCGGGCGCAGGTGCTGCTGGGTACGCAGGAACTCGACGGTTGCGCGCTTCTTCTGCAGCGGGTAGTCCGGGGCGCTCGTGCCCTCGACCTCGATGGAAGTGGCAGAAAGCTCGAAAGGCTGGGGCGCATCGGGGGTCAGTTTGACGGTGCCGGTGCAGATGAGGGCGGCCGAGACGTTTTGATGAGCGATCTCGTCGTAGTTGTCGAGTGCCTCGCGGTTCATGACGACCTGCAGGTCGCGGAAGCAGCTGCCGTCGTTGAGCGTAACAAAGCCAAAGTTCTTCATGTCGCGGACGGACTTGACCCAGCCGGCGATGGTGACGGTCTGGCCGCCGAGCGACTCGGCATCGGCATAGAGCTGCGCGATTTTGGTGCGGTTCACGTATCCTCCCATAACGGTTGAATGATAGTTATCCATACAGTTCGATATTCTAGCAGCTCGGCTCATTTGAGCTATACAGATAAAGCATTGGCGGGATGGTTTTTCAAACGAAAAGCGCCCGCGGCCAAATGGTCGCGGGCGCTTGACGAGGTGCCTTTTGGCTGTGTGGCGTGGGGCCTGGCTACTTGGTCTTGGCAACCAGCAGCGGGTCGCCAAGCTTGACGAGCGGGTTGCCGCCGATAAGCGTTCCAGACTCGCCGACATGGTCGATGCTCTTAAGACGATCGAGCTCGGAGACGATGACGGTCACGATGTCCTCGTGACCAGCGGCCTTAATGGCCTCGCGGTCGAAGCTGATGAGCGGCTGGCCTGCCTTGACCACATCGCCCATCTCGACAAAGCGGGCAAAACCCTTGCCGTTCATTTCCACGGTGCCCAGGCCAACATGGATGAACACGCGAAGACCGTCCTCGGTGATCATGCCAATGGAGTGGTTGGTGACAGTGGTGGCGCCGATGCGGCCGTTGGCGGGCGCATAGACGGTGCCGGTAATGGGCTCGATGCCATAGCCCTGGCCAAGCATGCCCGAGGCGATCGTCTCGTCGGGAACCTCGTCCAGGTTGACGAGCACGCCGTTGACGGGGGCATAGATGACGCCTTCGCGGGTAGCGAAGCTTGCTGCGGGCGGAACGGACGCCTCGCCGGTCGAGGTGAAGGTGGACTTAAGCGAATCGAGCAGACCCATAGTTGCCTCCAACTTAAATAGGCGCATATCGCGCGTTTGGTTTGCCGGAAACGTTTCACATGTGTTTCGCGGCTCGGTCAACGCCCCTATTCTACGCTGCTCAACGATACCTCTGAACTGGGATTATGTGATATATCAGTTGAAGGGAAACTTATTGCCGGAGTGTTTCTGCGCCATGAGTTCAAGTGGGGTACGCTTGAAGGCGAAAAACAAGGGCGCATAATTTGCGCGAAGGGAGCACATATGATTGTCGAGAACCATGCGCTGTGGGGCGAGGAGCCGACCGAGGATTATCCGGCGACGTTTACGTATTTGGGTGCCGAGCCGTTGCCCGATAAACCGAATGGCCGCCGCCCCGCGGTGATTATCTGTGGCGGAGGTGCGTTTACGCATATCGCTCCGCATGAGCAGGATCCTGTGGCGTTTGCGTTTTTGGATCACGGTTACCAGGCCTTTGTGCTCAACTATGTCACGAGTTCTACGGGTGACGTGAGCTTTCCGCACCCCCAGGCAGATCTTGCCAAGATGTTCGCCACGGTGCGCGCCAACGCCGACGAGTGGCATGTCGATCCTAAGCGCGTGTGCGTCGTGGGCTTTTCTGCTGGCGGCATGATTTGCGCCTCGCTGGCAACACAGTGGAAGACCGGCCCCTTTGCGGCACTTGCCGGGGCGCGTCCGGACGACATTCGTCCCGATGCCGTGGTGCTGGGCTATCCATTGCTCGACTTTGCCTATGTGCGCGACATGCAGACGCGCGATCCGCGCATTGACTTGCGTGTGCCCAAGACGGGCGGCAAGACGGGGCGCGATTTGCTCAACGACTACCTGTCGATGGTGACGGGCGGCGAGGCAACTGACGAGCATCTGGCCGACATCTGCCCCACCACGCATGTTTCGCGTCAGATGCCACCGACCTTTGTGTGGGGCGTGTCCGACGACAAGACGGCGCCGATCGCGCAGGTCTACCCGTTTGCGCAGCGCATGGCCGAGGAGGGCGTTGCATGCGAGATGCACGTCTTTGACCAGGGCGGTCACGGCCTTTCGCTCGGCAACGCCAACACCGCGGTCGACAACGAGGACAAGCAGGTGGCGGTCCGTCCCTGGATCCGCCTGGCCTTCCGCTTCCTCGAGCGCCATCTGTAAGAGTCCCGGCATCCAAGCCCTTCAATAACTTGCGGTGAAATAGTTCCTATCTGGGGCATCAACCAGCCCATCCAGGAACTATTCCACCGCAACTTCGTTTTTGATGTCCCGCCCGGAAACTGCGCCCCAGTTTTGCCTTTCAAGGTGGGACGCAGTTTCCCATAGGGCCTCGACTGGGAAAGCGCGTCCCGTTTCGAGCGGGGATTCCGGGATGCATTTTCCGTAAGAGGCCTGTTTGGGAAACCATATCCCGTTTCGAGCCGGAATTCTGGGATGTAGTTTCCCCGAGAGGCCTCATCGGGAAACTATGGCCCTGAACTCTCCTGCCTGTCCCCATTGCGCCAATTTGCTGATTGAACGTCGTTGTGTGTTCACGCTATCATGTAAGTTTAAAATTGGTTAGCCATGGCAAACGGTTAGCCATGGTGAACATAAATACAACGCCCTGCGGGCGTCGGGGGAGGAACACGGACGTGAAGCTCGATACGCTCGAGATCGGAAAAGACGCCGTTGTCGCATCGGTGGCATCGGACGATCAGGCACTCCGACAGCATATTTTGGACATGGGTCTAACGCCGGGCACCGAAGTCACCATGATGAAGTACGCCCCCATGGGCGATCCGCTCGAGATCCGCCTGCGTGGCTACGAGTTGACACTGCGCAAGGACGATGCCGCTCGCATCGAGCTCGTGGGTATTCACGACACCGATACGGGTCCGCGCGCTAACGCCGCAATCGGCACGACGGAGCATCCGGCCCTGGGCGAGGGGACGTATTCGCCCCGTGCGGCAAAGACGGCCGTGCCCGAGGGCGCGCCGCTGCACTTTGCCCTCGCCGGCAACCAAAACTGCGGCAAGACCACGTTATTCAACCAGCTGACGGGCTCCAACCAGCACGTCGGCAACTTTCCCGGCGTGACGGTCGACCGCAAAGATGGCACCATCCGTAACCATCCCGAGGCGAGCGTTACCGACCTGCCTGGCATTTACTCCCTGTCGCCGTACACAGGCGAAGAGGTCGTGAGCCGTCAGTTCATCCTCGACGAGCGCCCGGACGCCATCATCGACATCATTGACGCTACCAACATCGAGCGTAACCTGTACTTGACACTGCAGCTCATGGAGCTCGACCGCCCCATGGTCATCGCGCTCAACATGATGGACGAGGTGACCGCCAACGGCGGCGCCGTGGACGTCAACCTGCTCGAGAGCCTGTTGGGCGTGCCCGTTGTTCCCATTAGCGCTGCCCGCAACGAGGGTATCGGCGAGTTGGTGGATCATGCCTTGCACGTGGCGCGGTTCCGCGAGCGCCCCGGTCGCCTGGACTTTTGCGCGCCCGACGGTCCGGACGGCGGTGCGCTGCATCGCTGCATCCACGGTATTGCTAACCTGATCGAGGACCATGCCGTGACGGCGCACATCCCGGTGCGCTTTGCGGCGACCAAGCTGGTCGAGGGCGATGAGCTGGTAACCGAGGCGCTTCACCTGGATCGCAACGAGCTCGACGCTATCGAGCACATCATCACCCAGATGGAGGGCGAGGCCGGCACTGACCGCCTGTCTGCGCTGGCGGACATGCGCTTTAGCTTTATCGGCGATGTGTGCGGGCGCTGCGTCGTCAAGCCGCACGAAAGTCGCGAACACGTGCGCTCTGTCAAAATCGACCGCATTCTGACGGGTCGCCATACGGCCATTCCGGCGTTTCTGTTGATCATGGGCCTCGTCTTTTGGCTGACGTTTGGCGTGATCGGCGCGGCGTTGCAGGGACTCATGGAGGATGGCATCGCTGTCATCATCGCCTCGGCCGATGCAGGTCTTAAGGCGTTCGGAACCAACGACGTGGTGCGCTCGCTGGTTGTCGACGGCGTGCTTACGGGCGTGGGCAGCGTGCTGACCTTCCTGCCGATTATCGTCGTGCTCTTTTTGTTCCTCTCCATTCTGGAAGACTCCGGCTACATGGCACGCGTGGCCTTTGTCATGGATAAGGTGTTGCGTCGCTTTGGCCTGTCGGGCCGCAGCTTCGTGCCCATGCTCGTCGGTTTTGGCTGCACCGTGCCGGCTATCATGTCGACCCGTACGCTCCCATCCGAGCACGACCGCAAGATGACGGTCATGCTCACACCGTTCATGAGCTGTTCGGCCAAGTTGCCGGTCTACGGTCTGCTGTGCGGGGCGTTTTTCCCGCAGGCGACGGTCCCCGCCATGGTCTCGCTCTATCTGATCGGTATCGTGGTCGGCTGCATCGCGGCTTTGGTGCTCAACCGCACTGCATTTAAGGGCGACCCGGTGCCGTTTATCATGGAGCTTCCCAATTACCGCCTGCCGAGCGTCAAGACGACGGTGATGCTGGCATGGGATAAGGCCAAGGACTTCATCACCAAGGCCTTTACCATTATCTTTGCCGCTACGGTGGTCATCTGGTTCCTTCAGACGTTCGATATCCGCTTTAATGTGGTCGCCGATCAGTCGCAAAGCCTGCTTGCGGGCCTCGGCAGCATCATCGCGCCGGTGTTGGCCCCGCTCGGTTTTGGCGACTGGCGCGCCTCGACGGCGCTCGTCACGGGACTTATTGCCAAGGAGAGCGTCATCTCGACGCTCACGGTGCTTTTGGGCGCAACCTCTCCCGCGGCGCTGTCGACCATGTTTTCGCCGTTTACCGCCTACGTGTTCTTGGTCTTTACGCTGCTGTACCCGCCTTGCGTGGCGTCCATCGGCGCCGTCAAGAGCGAGTTAGGCGCACGCTATGCCGTGGCCGTATTCGCGTTTCAGGTCGCCGTTGCCTGGATCGTGGCGTTTGTCGTGCATTCGGCGGGCATATTGCTGGGGTTGGCTTAGTTATGAATTGACGGCGCAACCTCTGTGTATCGAATTGTTTTCGGCTCCGCATCTGTACTGACGGATGCGGGGCCGTTGCTATATAATCGCCTCCGCTCAAAACGATTGGAGACGTTATATATGACTCAGACAAGGCAAGACGGCATCACGCTCAGGCAGTGGCTCCCGCTCATCGGGCTCACCTGCTGCGCGTTCGTGTTCAACACGTCGGAGTTCATGCCCATCGGCCTGCTGACCGACATCGCTGCATCGTTTTCGCTCACCGAGGCCCAAGCTGGCATCATGATCTCGGTCTATGCCTGGGGCGTCATGCTGCTGTCGCTGCCGCTCATGGTGTTCGCCTCGCGCTTTGAGTTCAAGCGGATGCTGCTGGGCGTGCTGGCCGTGTTCTCGCTCGGTCAGTTCCTGTCCGCTGTGGCGCCGACCTATCCCATCCTGGTCTGCGCGCGCCTGGTGGTCGCTTGCGCACATGCCGTGTTCTGGTCAGTCGCCTCGATTATGGCCTCGCGCCTGGTTGACACACGCCACGGCGCGCTCGCCATCAGCATGATCGCTACGGGCTCGTCCATCGCGCAGATCTTTGGCCTGCCTCTCGGTCGCGCCATTGGCTTGGCCGTGGGCCTGTCTCTTATACACATCTCCGAGCCCACGAGA
>CABSNX010000099.1 GCA_902479205.1 uncultured Collinsella sp.
ACGAGATACTGATCGGTCTCGTGGGCTCGGAGATGTGTATAAGAGACAGCTACGAAGCCGCGCCCGAGCAAGCGCAAGGTGATGCTCGCCAAGATAGCGAAGCTCAAGGCCGAGTGCATGCAGAACGGCGTCAAGGAGGAGGGCCTCCGCGCGTACGAGGAGGCCAACTTCGGCACCGACGACACGACCAAGCTCACCGACAGGCAGCTCGAGGAGCTCGGCAAGCATCTGGCCCAGATGGCCAGGGACAGTAAGGAGATCGACTAGTGAGCAGCGGAATCAACACGGTCGCCATCAGCGGCAACCTCGGGCGCGACCCCGAGCTGCGGGCCACGCAGACGGGCACGCAGGTGCTCCGGTTCTCGGTGTGCGTCAACGAGCGCAGGAAGGTCGGCGACGAGTGGCAGGACGTGCCCAACTGGGTCGACGTCACCGTTTTCGGCAAGCGCGCCGAGGCGCTCAACCGCTACCTGTCCAAGGGCACGCACGTGTGCGTGCAGGGCAGGCTGCGCCAGAGCAAGTGGGAGAAGGACGGCCAGAAGCACAGCCGCCTCGAGGTGATCGCGGACAACGTCACGTTCTCCGGCGGTGCCAAGCGCGACGACGTGCCCGACGAGGTCTACGACGACGATTGCCCGTTCTAAGGAGTGAAGATGGAGCAGTATTCGATTCTCGACCTCGCGCTCGAGGTCTACATTCCCGGCGCGCACGGCTACGGGTGCACCGAGGGCCAGTGCGTCTACACGGTCACCAACGGCCAGGCGCTCCTGGTCGAGGCGAAGGTCAAGCGCTCGCGCGGCAACGACGCCGCGCCGAAGGTCAACAAGAAGCGCCTGCAGCGCGTGGCCATGTGCTTCGCCGCCGACCACCCCGAGGTCGAGGCCATTAGCTTCGACGTGCTCGAGGTGATCGTGGGCAGCGAGGCCACCCTGACGTTCAACGCGGCCAAGGCCGCATTCACCTGGGAGCGCTGACATGGAGGAGGCCCAATTCAAGTGGCTTCCCAAGTTCACCGCGGCCTGCGCCAAGGCACCGGAGGAGCAGCGCGGAAAGCTCCTCTGGGCCTTGGCCCAGTACGGCACCTACGGCATCGAGCCTGATCTGGAATGGCCGCTCGATGCCATCTTCGCCAGCGTCCGCGAGGACATCGACTACTCGAAACGGTGTATAGCGGCAGGCAAAACGGGTGGACGAGGTAACAGAAAGCCCCCTTTAGACGGTACTAAACCCCCCTTTAGCGAAGCCGAAACCCAAAACGATGAACCGGAAGGAAACGGCGAACCCCTTTCGGATACGCAAAAGGGTGACGGGGACAGCGCCGAAGCCAAAGCAAAGCAAAGCAAGGCAAAGCAAAGCAAGGCAGTTAGTAAGAAGTTCGTCAAACCCGCGCTCGCGGAAGTCGAGGAGTACGTCTCGGCCAAGGGCTACACGTTCAGCCCCGAGGCGTTCTGGAGCTACTACGAGGCCGTCGGGTGGAAGGTCGGCAGCAAGCCGATGAAGAACTGGAAGGCCGCGTGCTCCACGTGGCAGCAGCGCGAGGTGAAGAAGGAGGTCAAACATGATGCGTACTCAAATCTCTGACGTGCTCATGCCCGACGGGGCGCGCGAGCAGATCGCCGCAATCATGCGCTCCCGCCTCCGCAAGGCCGGGCTGCGCGGCCCCTACGCCGAGGCCGACTGCGACCTCGGCAAGCGCATGGCCAAGCTCTCCGGGAAGGGCGAGGGCGCATACCTCTGGGGCGAGCCGGGCACGGGCAAGACCTACGCCGCCGCCTGCGCCGTGCGCCTGGCCGTGCTGGACGGGACGAGCGCCAAGCTGGTCACAACGAGCCGCCTGCTCGACGACATCCGCTCCGAGTACGACGGCGGCGAGCGCGGGGCGCTCCGCAGGGCCGAGCGGTACAGGCTCCTCGCCCTGGACGACCTCGGGGCCGAGCGCCCGACCGAGTGGGCCATCGAGACGCTGACGCGTCTCATCGACACCCGCGTGGCCGAGGGCCTGCCCACCATCGTCACGAGCAACTACCGCATCGGCCAGATCAGGGACCTCTGGGGAGGCATGGCGGGCAAGCGCGTGGCATCGCGCCTCGCCGGTGCGTGCAGGCCCATCGAGGTCAAGGGGCAGGACAGGAGGCTCGGATGATAGTGAGCGCATCGCAGCTCCGTGGAGTCCCGAAGGACCGCGCGGAGCTCTACGGCAAGCCCCACGTCGGCGCGCGCTACGTCGGCAACCGCTACGAGCTAACCGCCGAGCGCTGCGGAATCTGCGGGCGGCAGGCGACCAACTGCCACCACATCGTGCCGAGGCGCTGCGGGGACTTCGCCCTCGTCACGCCCAGGGGCACGTGGCGGCTCCGCTCGCCGCTGATCGCCCTGTGCGGGAGCGGCACCACGGGATGCCACGACGGGTTCCACGGCGGGGCGAGATACAGGCCCGAGTGGGTGTGGGACGAGCCGGAGTTCGAGGAGGCGTGGTGGGACGGCACGCTGCTGTGCGAGCACGAACCGCACGACCCCGCGCTCTACGGCTACGGCCACTGGGCGATAACGGACACCAAGACGGGGCGAACCATCGAGATAACGGAGGGTTAGACATGGAAATCACCAACTGCGAGCAGTACGTACTCGCCGAGCTGGACTACGAGCAGCGCCGCAACGAGCGCCTCGTGGCCGAGAACAACAAGCTGGCCAAGCAGCTCGACGCCATGACCAAGAGGGCCAAGAGCTACAAGGAGACCATCGACCGCCCCAAGACGCCCATCGAGGCGCTGGCCGACGAGATCATGCGCCAGGAGATGCTGACCCGCTTCTCCTACGCCGAGGTGACGGGCGTGCAGGACCTGTACACCGGAAAGCTGCTCGACTTCGACGAATGGTGCCACCAGGCGGTGCGCCTAAAGACGCTGCCGGACGGCATCAGCGAGGAGGAACTCATCAGGTTCATGAGCGACGACCTCCGCACGCTCTACGACTACGAGGTGCACAAATGTACCGAGTAGAGGCGGTCGTGTTCGACAAGAGCGACGGCGGCAGGCCGAGGCCGTCGAGCGGTGCCTTCTACGACGTCTGCGCGGGGAGCTTCGAGAAGTGCATGGAGTTCATCCGCGCCAACGCCGTGACCCCGACGGACTGCCTGCCGACCTTCTACCGCATCGTCCATGAATAGGGCGTGCGCGGGGCAGACGGTCCTCGACCTCTTCCCCGCGCCTCCGCGCGACCACGTCGAGGACACCCTCGAGTGGATGTGCGACGTGCACGGGTGCGTCAGGGGCGAGATAGAGGGCGAGGTCCGCGAGCTGTACCGAGACTTCGGCACCGTGGATGCGTTCGACCGCTGCAAGGCGCTGGTCGACTTCCATGACGGGAAGAGGTGCCACGAGCCGCTCCTGTGCACCACCCCACGGCAGATAGGCGTGTTCGACCCGGACGTGGAGGTCCACACGGTGTGGGACCGTTGCTGGGCGGCGACCCACGGCCTGCCGATGGGGCAGGTGTTCAGATTGAGAAGCTGGGACTACGGCCGAAAGAGGCCAGGGAGCTGGATGGAATGAGGAGACCGACCGGGGAGGACGCCATAAGGGCCGCAGCGCTGCTGTTGAGCATCCCGCTGCTCATAGCGTGCCTCCCGCTCATCGCATACGACTGGATTAAGGAGAGGAAGAAATGAACGAGATCACCACGGAGGAGCGCCTCCGCATCGTCGAGGAGCTGAACCGCACGGCCAACGACAGCCTGGGCGGCGAGAGCCTCCAGCGCGCGCTGGCCAGAATCACCGGCGCGGAGGACACGAGCTGGCGCGGGGTCATGCGCCGCGTGGCCGAGCTGGCGTACCGCCCGACGACGCAGGTGCAGGTGGCTCCCGACGGCCGATACCACTGCTTCGCCTGCGGCCACGACGGCAGGACCGAACCCACGGGCGGCCTGAACTACTGCGAGCAGTGCGGGGCGGAGGTGACCAACTGATGGATAGGCCCGACATCTACACGGACGGGGAGAGGCCGGAGCGCTGCGCCAACTGCGGCCATGTCAGGACGACCGTGTTCCGCAGCGTCTACGGGACCGAGCGCATCGAGTACGACTGCGCCCGCAGGCCCGAGTTCGTCCACCGCACCCAGGGCGAGGCCCGCTGCAACTACTGGACCGACGGCAGATACCGTTACGAGGTGAAGCGATGAGGCATTACGAGTTGAGCATCAGGCCGTTCAGGCAGGTGGCGTGCGACAAGGAGCAGGCGCTCAAGCCGCTCGAGGAGGCCGCCGAGATTTACGGCGCGTGGCAGGAGCTGATCATCCACGACGGGGCGACGCCCGATGCCGACGCGCGCAGGGCGATGCTGCGCGACTACGTCATCGACGAGTGCGTGGACACCATCCAGGCGGCCGTCAACATGCTCGCGGCGCTCACTATCGAGCAGGGGGAGATCGACATGGCCATCGACAGGATGGACGCCCGCAACGACATGCGCGGCAGGTTCTAGAAAGGAGGAACGATGGCGAACAGCAAGCTACCAAGGGATGCCGAGGGGCTCGAGATTCCGCTGGATACCGAGTGCCTGTACACATACAAAGGTGAAAAGCAGGACGTGCTCGCCTTCACGTACGACCGAAAAGAAGACATATGGGAAATTGAGACCGATACGCGGATTGTCAACTCTATTTACCTCTACCTCACCCCGCCCGACAGCTGGGAGAAGCTGGAGAAAGACTTGGACAGGTGCATTAAGGCAGACAGCCTTTGCGCGTACCGCAAGTCAGAAAAATGCTCCACGTGCGTCCTGCCAAGGGATAGTCAATGCCATTGCGATTCGCTGGCACTCGAGGCCATCAAGGAGCGCATCCGCAAACTGAGGGGTGAGGACCGATGACGACGCATCGACTCAAGGTTTTTATCAAATATGCCGACGCAATCATGAACGGCACCAAGACGTTTGAGGTCCGCAAGAATGACCGCAACTTCAAGGTCGGCGACAAGATCGTGTTCGACGTCGTCACGAACGAAGGCTTCGCCGTCGGGGCCGCAGCCAGGCACCCGCTCAACGAGGCGACCTACCGAATCGACTACATCCTCGACGACTTCGAGGGCCTCGCCCAGAAGTACGTGGCGCTGGCCATATCCAAGGAGGACTGATGGACGAAATCGAGCTGAAGCCATGCCCGTTCTGCGGTGGCGATGCCGAGATGCAGCAGGGCAAGTATCGAGGTCTGTGCACCTTCTACGTGAGCTGCCATGGATGCGGCGCACAGACGGACCTCGAGTACGCCGAGGAGTTCGCCGCAGAGCTATGGAACGAGAGGGTTGAGCCAAATGGCAACTGACGAGCAGCGCCGCGAGGTTGCCGAGAAGATGCGCGGATATGACGTTTCCGAGTTCAAAGAATCGGCGATAGTGCCGTTTCTCGACTGCCTCGGAGTCGGCTATTTGAACTGGCGCGAAGTTTTGGACAGTCTTGCCGACCTAATCGACCGCCCGGTATACAGACCCGTCATACCAAACGCAATTGAGGGCTACGTGTTTTGTCCTCAATGCGGTGCGCCAATCGGCGAGTACGGCGTGCCGAACTATTGCCATAGCTGCGGGGTGGCGATTCGCAATGGCCACTAAAGAGCTGGATGAAATCACGACGGAGGAAGAGTACGACCGCATGGTCGAGCACCTCAAGAGCGCCTGCGCGACATGCGTGTACAGCTTTCCCGTGGCAATCGGGCACTCGTGCGGGATCACCAAGAAGGTCACGTCTGATGTGATAGTCAAGTGCGAGGCGTACAAGAGAGCATCCTGGGCGGAGGTGGGCGAATGATTGACCGAGACCCGCTCAAATGCTGCCCATGCTGCGGCACCACCGAACATCTGGCACATTCCGCGTACAGACCCACGATTGGCGGCATATGGCAGTTCGTTTACTGCGCCTCGTGCGGGGCGCGCGGAGACGGCGACCCGATGGACGCAAGCGGCGCGCGCGACCAGTGGAACCGGGGGCCTATCCAGATACGTGCGGAGGTGGCCTGATGGACACGATGGAGGACATCCTCGCGGACTGCAACGAGGTGTTCCGCTACGACGAGACGAGGCCGCAGGACCGCGCCCACACGTACCTCAAGGAGCACAGGATCTGCCGGGGATACGACGACACGGCCATGGAGCGCGCCGCCCAGGACATGATCGAGCGCGCATACACGGTCGGCCGGATGGAGAGCAGCAAGGCGGTGGCGAGGGAGACCGCGCGCATCATCGCCGAGGGAATAGCCAAGGAGCTGGGCATCACGCCCGGAGAGGAGTAGAGGTGAGATTCGAGATCACCGAGTGCCACATCATCGACGTGCCGGACAGCGAGGTCGAGGAGATGGAGAACCCGCTGGAGGAGATCAAGGACGACGCGCACTGGTTCATCGAGACCTACGAGCGCGAGGCATGGTGCGAGGAGGTGACCCGCCTTGGCCGCCAGCTGTGACCCGGGATACAACCTCCCGGACGGATGCACCGACGCGGCAATCGACAGGCACTTCGATGAAGGCAAGCCCACGTGCGCCGAGTGCAAGCGCATGGTCGAGTGCTGCTGCGACTACGGAATCTGCGAGTGCGAGTTCGACAAGGCGTACGCCGAAAAGTTCGGGACGGGCGACTCCGAGAACTCGAGCGTCGGCGCGATGTGGGCGCTCGAGTGGATGCCGAACCACATGAGGGACATGCAGGAGGCGGCGTGCGAGACCTTCGTGAGCTACTAGCGCTGGCCCTTTTGGCGGCGGCCCTGCTGGCGGCATGGGCGTGGACGGTCCGCGCCCTCGCCGCAGGGCTCCTCCTGATCGCATTCATGGCACTATAGGAGGGACGTATGATCGACTGGAAGAGGGCGGGCGGATGCCTGCTCATCATCGCGGCCTGCCTCGCCATAGACGCGGCGGCGGTGGCCGTGATGTTCAAGATGCTGCTGGCGCTGTCGGCGGCGATTGGAGTGGGATAGATGGACAACGGTAAACAGTACGACCAGCACAGGGTCGAGCAGGGAATCACGGCGGCGCTGGAGGCATTCAAGCTCCTCGGCCTCACGCCGCTGGAGATATTCCAGGCGAGCCGCAGCATCAGCCTGGGCGTGGCCGCCAAGGCCAAGGCCGAGAGCGGGAGGCGCGAGCTGTGAGCGTGTACTGCCCGCACTGCGGCCGCACGCACCCCGAGGGCCAGCGCTGCCCGTGCAGGCCGAGGCCCAAGCGCAGGCCGACGGAGGGCGACACCAC